>CAMBHM010000166.1 GCA_945867185.1 Legionella genomosp. 1 | reverse complement strand
TTGAGCATCGAGACTATCTAGATCGATCTGATCACCGTTTGAAATAGGGCCTCGTCTTTGAGAATAAGGATCGCTTGCACCCAATATTCCTGAAAACAGGGGACCTAAAGCATAAATATCACTGCGTGCGGTGAGCGCACCTGTGAGTTCAGTGAGTTCGACTGTATCCCGTTCTGAGACATTTTCAATGGCCTCGGGAGGGATAGCAAACGCGGTTAGGCCGGCGAGGGGGGTCTTTGTTTGACCCTCTGTTAATGTCAAGGCACTGCCGAAGTCAATCACCCTGGCATTGAGCTGACCGTTCTTTGGGGCATGTACCATGAGATTATTGCCTTTTACGTCTACGTGAGCCATGGGTGTTTTGGCATGTTGATGAATCCGTTGATATTGTGATGCTATCTGTAAAATGAGGTCGATGCGTTGGAGGAAGGTTAGTGGTCTTAGTAGCGTTTCATTTGGTTTTCCGCTGGCATCACATAAGGGAACGCCAGGATCAAAATCGGAAATGATCCCGGGTCGATTATCGGGCCACACCAGCTGGGGCTCAATAAACTGATGCCGTCCTAATGCGCTGGCTTCTTTATTTGCCAGTGCCTGTACCGTAGACTTGTCTCCTGTGAATATTTTTACAGCGAACCAACGAGGTTGTTGTTCAGTGTCTTGGAAAATAGCTCGTTTGTCTCCTATAGCATGATGCATGACGCGCTCAGGTTCCCCTGTTTCTGGATCAATACGATAGGCCTTTCGGATGACAGCATATTGAGAGTCAATGACAGTGCCTGACGCCATGCTCATGGCGTAGTAATGGCTTGTTTTTGGACAGTAAATCATGGTCCAAGATTTATCCCCACGCCCAATTTGCAAAGTATAATTATTGGGGTTTTTTTTCATGTGTTTTTGGAGTGCTTTGATCTCACTGTTGAATCGTCGCATGCTGCTTCCTTTCTTACTTGTCTTAATAGTAAGTGTAGAGCACGTTTTATTTTTATCAAGTTGATTAAATTACACCTCTGTTTGTCCAAACTCTGTTGAACTAGATTTCACGAATAAAGCGCAGATCTTCAGGGGTATTGATTCCCCTTGCTTCTATGGAGTCCTCGACTTCTAGGCGATCTATGGTCCACCCTGCGCGCGATAGATAAGGAAGAAAAGGTAAAAAATTCCATTCCTGGGTTGCATGTCCTGGTTGTGCTATGTGGAGATAATCTTGCCAGGCGAGTTGTAAATCAGGAGCTGAAAGTACAAACGTCCCTACATCCGACCAGCCCCCTGTTTTGCAGATTTCTTGTTCTCGAGATTGTTTGATGTTGCTTAAGCGGCCATTGCCATCAAATAAGTATTCAACATAAGGCGTATGCATCTTGACCAATGGGAGGACGACTGTTTTTGAGGCGCCTTGGTGGAGAGCCAAGGAGCGTGCTAAAGTATCCTGAGAGACGAAGGCTTGATCTCCCCAAACGACGAGTATTATTGTAGCCGTCGACCACACTGACCTGCCTTGAAAGATAGCATCGCCCATGCCGATGGGTTTGGGTTGAATGCTCATGCTTACAAAGCCTGAGTCAAGATCAGCTTTGAGTGCCTCCCCCAGTGCTGGTGCACCGCTGGGGGAGGCAACGACGTGAATATGATCGACTAGGGTTAATTTTTCTCGTAAGCCATGCCAAAGCGTGCGTGTGCCTGAGATCGGTGCTAGTAATTTGGGAACAGGAAGATTCAGACGTGATCCAAGGCCTGCGGCAGGAATCACAGCGCAGATCTTCATGTGAGCAAACTCATTAAATTCTTAAGGCCGCGCACGATGCGCCAATGTGGATCGACAAAGCCCTGAAAGGTACGATAGGTTACGGGTAATTCTGCGATATCAATGTTGTTTTTTAATAGACAAGTAGCCAGTCGAATGGGAGTGGTGATCTTTTTTTCATTGAGAGAAGTTGTTAGAGCACGCATGCGACTGCGTTTAAATAGTCGAAAGCCGGTGAGTGGATCTGAAAAAATAGCCCCATAGCGTACTGTAAATAAGGCACTGATTAAAAATGCGCTGAGGAAGCTGAGTAGGCCTAAAAGCTTTCTTTCTCCATAGGCTGCACGTAAGGAAGCTTGAAATTGAGCGCGGCTTTGATTTCTTGATCCAAAGACCGCTCCAAATTGGCCTTGATCTAATAATTTAATCGCAAGCAGCACGTCTCGAAAACAATATTGTCCATCGCCTGTTAATAATACCAAATATTCGGAATCTTCTTGCTGGAACCAGTGTTTGAAGTAGCCTATTTCTGGGAAGGGTCCAGAGCGGTTGGATGCCTGGAGCTGAATGAGATCGGTGGGGAGTAGTTCTGCAGTATTGGCTTGATTGATGGAGAGTGTAATGGTGCTAGCTACTTGGGTCCAGGAGGTTTGCAGCAGTTCTTCATAGAGCTCAGTGATGGCGAGCGATCGGGCGTGCAGATCTACAAATAGAGTGATATGTCGCGGTTGGTTGGTGTGTTCCCATAAGGCCAGTATGGTTTCAACGATCGTGTTGCCATTGTGAATGGTGTTTTTCAGGGGATGCGCAAAGGTGTTGTGAAGGAGTGTTATCTGTTTGTATGTATGAAGAGACGATAAGGCATGGTCTGTGGGTTCATGCAGTAACACATGGGTGATGACTTGGTGTTGATTGTCCGGATCGCCCATATATCGCAAGGCATTGTTTATCATATCTTGGGTTGTTAGGGATTGGATGTCGTGATCGGGCCCTAAATTCATCACCATCGCTTTGACTGGGGCTGTGGTTTGTTTTAAAACGTGTTCTGCTATGCGATAGCTCGGTAATAATGAGGAATGCTGAGTACCTGGGCCAAAGAGAATGAGATCGGCTTCTAATAGAGCATCTGTCGCTTCTTTAGAAAGCAGTGGTACTGCTTCTTGTGCTCGTAACCAGGCCTGTTTTTCTTCTAAAGAGTGGTCGATGAACCTTTGCCAAAGAGACAGATCGATCGGATGTTTCATGAAAAACAAATCACGGATGGGGATCTCTGATTGAACACCAACGAGTTGTGCTTCTGTCATCAGCAATTCCCCGTCTGCCTTGAGACCTACCAAAATGCGGTGTTCACCACGGCTTACATTGATGAGCGAGGCTTGAGCACTCACCAACGCACTGATTTCTTGGGTTGCTGCATTGAAGTTTTGCTTTTGCTCGAGATAGGCGCCTGCAAAAATGAGATTACCGAGCGCGCAATCTTTGTAATCAAATAACAAGGGGGTAGTGGCTGCATAATTAAAAAAGAATTGTAAAAAGGAGCAAAGGCGGTGAGACAATGCGCGACTAATGGGCTTGAATAAGGATTGAAAAGGTTCGGTGAGTGCTGCGACTTGCTTGGTTTGACTGAAGTGTTGGATGGCATAGAGATCAGCATCGGTGGTTGAGTGTGGAAATCGAAACTCGAGAAGGTGTCGTAAGGCATATTGCCCTGTTGAATAGGGATCTAATAAGTAAGATAGATTTTTACGAAAATCAGAGGGGCCGAGCATGCCTGAAATAAAATCACGTAAGGCGCCGGTAGATAGTCCATCATCATAGGCATTCACTAACAAGGTTAAGTGAATGTGTGGCCATTGCAATAAGGCTTTGATGATGGTGGCACTGCCGCGTCCACCACAGAATAGAGCTATGTGGCGTTTGTTTTTAGTGGGTTGATTCATCGTATTGGGATCGCCTTAAGATCTGCCATTTTATTAAGATCTGTCGCATAGCGAGATAGCCAACAAAAAGAAAACGATGCAGACTGTCTCGGCTCCATCTTAAATGACTTTTCCCTTGTTGACGAGCTTGATGAATGATAGCTACTTCTAGAAGTGGGGCGTTGACTTCGAGTAATCGTGAGGTGATTTCCGTGGAGTAATTCATGCCTTTGGCTTCTAGGGTAAAGGATCGTAATAAAGGGCCTTTTACCAATTTGAA
>CAMBHM010000165.1 GCA_945867185.1 Legionella genomosp. 1 | reverse complement strand
ATTGCACCCGTTTTTCATCTAAATAAGCTTTCATACCGGTGGATTGAATCCGATTTCCAGGTCGTTCATAGAGGATGTCTAAGAGAGTCATGGCAAGTTTTTCTTTAGGATAATAGGTCAGACTGTCGGTGGTGAGTGTGCTTTCCTCTGTGTGGGGAGCCGTATTTTGGTGAATGACAACGTGACGGTTGAAAGTGATTTCTTGTCCGCCATGTATGGCAGAGGCTTCTTCGGCATGGATCTCCCAGGGAGGGGCATTTTTTTGTGCGACAGTGATATGAGGGGTTCTAAACCAATGGGTGTCATTCGAAGGGATGTGGCGCATCATAGGTGTTTCTAATGCGTGGAGCAAATGGCCATCGACATCATATTGTTGAACAATGAGATCATAGATTCTCATGTCTGTGGTGGTGGATAAGGTAATGGGATCGAGTTTGATGAGGGACGTGGTGCTTGCAAAATACCAACCAGAGCAGGCCAAGCTGATGAGGGCGATAAACAGCCAACCCGCTTGTTTGGCAGCTAACATGACGAGAGATATCCATTGAGAGCAATGTTTGTTTTTCCTTGGACTTGCAAAATTAAGTCACAGAGCTCTCGAACGCCTCCGCGGCCGCCAGGTAGAGTCGTTTGCCAATGGGCATATTCTTTGATCTCGGCAACGGCATTGGCAACAGCAACACCAAGACCAACCTGACGAATAAGAGGTAGATCGGGGAGATCATCGCCAATATATGCAAACGCTTCATTGGGTAGCCTCAGTGTTTTTTTGAGCGTTTCAAATGCTTGGCGTTTATCAACTTGGCCTTTAAAATAATGCAAAATGCCCAATTGTTGCATCCGATGATCGATGATCTCGTTTCTTGAGGTTGTGATCACAGCCACTTCAATGCCAGCGGCCATTAATAATTTTAATCCCATGCCATCTTGAATATGAAAAGCTTTCTGTTCACGCCCTTCTTCGTTTAGATACAAAAGCCCATCGGTCAATACCCCGTCGACATCACAAATCAGGCATTGAATGTGACGTGCTCGCTCCCGAATAGTATCCATCGAAAACTCCTAAAAATGGTTATATAACTCTAGCACGCAGTAAGTCGTGTATATGTAATACAGCGATGGGGCGATGATCGGCATCGATAACTACGAGTGAAGTGATACTGTGGTGTTGCATAAAGGTTAAGGCTTCTGCAGCCAAGAGATTGGGTTGAATGGTATGGCAGTGCCTGGTCATGACCTCTTTAAGCGGAGTGGTGTTGATGTCAAACTCTTGTGTCAGGGTGCGACGAATATCCCCATCCGTATAGATGCCAACTAATAAACCATTGGCATCGATGACGCAAGTCATGCCTAGTTTTTTAGCAGTGACTTCGATCAACGCCTCTCGAACAGTGGCTTGTTCGGATACCAACGGGAGTTCCTCTCCTCGGTGACAGAGTTCATCTATACGCAGCAATAGACGTTGCCCGAGTGCGCCTCCAGGATGAGACAAAGCGAAGTCTTCAGCGCTAAAACCACGCACTTGCAACAGTGCGATAGCCAATGCATCACCCATGACGAGAGAGACGGTGGTGCTTGTTGTAGGGGCAAGTCCGAGGGGGCAGGCTTCTTGTTGAATGCTGATATCAATGTTTACTGTAGCGCTTTGTGCCAAGGGGGAGTCTTTATTGCCGCTCAGGGCAATGAGGGGCACGTCGAGTCGTTTGATGAGGGGTAAGAGGGTAAGGAGTTCGCGGGTCTTTCCAGAGTTGGAAATGGCAAGCACCGTATCTTCTGCGGTAATCATCCCCAAGTCCCCATGGTTGGCTTCCCCAGGGTGCATGAAAAAAGCAGGGGTTCCTGTGCTAGAAAGGGTTGCTGCAATTTTTTTTCCGATGTGGCCAGATTTACCCATGCCAGTGACCACAACCCGGCCTTTACAAGCAAGCAGCAGCTCGCAGGCGGTTTCAAAATTCGCATCGATACGATGGGTCAGCTCGAAAACGGCTTGTGCTTCGGTTTCGATAACAGCAAGACCTAATGTACAAAATTTCATGGGGCCTATTGAGTCTATTTTTAATACAGATTGGAGATGTTACCATAGTTCTTTTTATGAATCTTCTCATTTTTTACATAGACTAGTATATAATCAATAAACTGGCCTTTGAATCCCATGAGATAACATGCGTGATAACTTGATAGACATGACGCAACTGACCTTCTCTCGAGAGGATCGGCTGATTTTTAATGGGGTAAATATCGCCGTTGCGCGTGGGAAAATTACCGCCATCATGGGGCCAAGTGGCAGTGGGAAGACGACCTTATTACGGTTGATTGGCGGTTTGTTAACGCCGGACGCGGGATCTGTATGGGTGAATGGGCGTGACATTCATCGTTGTTCTCGACATGAGTTATATCAGGCGCGTAGAAAAATGGGTTTGTTGTTTCAAAATAGTGCGTTATTTACCCATTTGACGGTTTTTGAAAATGTACTTTTTCCATTGGCGGAGCACACGAATTTAAATTCTGCGATGTTACGCGACATCGTCTTGATGAAATTGGAGGCGGTCGGTTTGCGGGGTGCAGCACAATTAATGCCTTCGGAGTTGTCAGGTGGGATGGCAAGGCGTGTTGCTCTGGCGCGTGGTATTGCACTTGATCCAGAGCTTATGATGTATGACGAACCGTTTACAGGACAAGATCCCATCTCGATGGGTGTGTTGGTACGGTTGATAAAGCGGCTGAATCAATTGTTAGGAACGACGACTATCATCGTGTCGCATGATGTCGCGGAAACCTGTTCAATTGCTGATTATGTATATTTGATAGCCAATGGTCATGTCATTGGAGAGGGACCACCAGCCATTTTAAAGGCTTCAGAGCAACCGGATGTCAGACAATTTATGCACGGGGAAGCGGACGGGGTTGTGCCGTTTCATTATCCAGCACGATCGTATGCAGAGGAGTTGTTGGATGCTTGATCTCATTGCAAGGTTGGGACAAAGCGGCGTCAATTGCATGCAGACGCTTGGGAGTTCAGGATGTTTTTTGGTTCGAGTGTTGGTGCGTGTGCCTAATTTGGTGCGATTATGGCCGGCTTTGAGTCAGCAGTTGTACTTTGTGGGGGTGCTGTCTTGTCTCATCATTGTTGTGTCGGGCTTGTTCATTGGGATGGTGGTTGGATTGCAGGGATTCAACACCCTTGAGAAATTTGGGGCAACCAGTCAATTGGGACAATTATTGGCTTTAAGTGTTGCAAGAGAGTTAGGCCCTGTTATCAGTGCGCTGTTGTTTGCAGGCCGTGCAGGGTCCGCTTTAACGGCTGAGATTGGTTTGATGAAAGCCACTGAGCAATTGGCAAGCATGGATATGATGGGTGTTGATCCATTGGGTCGAATTATTTACCCCCGATTTTTAGCAGGAGTGATCTCGTTACCCTTGTTGTCATTGTTGTTTTCGGCGGTGGCGATATTGGGTGGGTATTTTATTGGGGTACAGTGGCTGGGTGTAGATTCAGGTAGTTTTTGGTCGAACATGCAAGCGGCTGTGAACTTCCATACGGATGTGTTAAGCGGCATTATCAAAAGCGTGGTGTTTGCGTTTTTGGTGATATGGACGGCTGTATTTCAGGGCTTTACGTGCATTCCTACAGCGGAAGGAATCAGTCAAGCAACCACACGCACCGTGGTTTATGCTTCGTTGGCGGTGTTGGGCTTTGACTTTTTACTGACGGCGATGATGATTGGGGGGTGGTAAATGAATAAGCAGCGTCGTGTGAATCTTTTCGTTGGGTTATTTATGTTGGTGGGCTTACTGTCGCTTTTGGTGATGGTCATGAAGGTGAGTGGCTTGACAGACTTGATGTCTACAAAGGGGTATGAAATCACGGCTAATTTTACGGATATTGGTGGCTTGAAGGTACGAGCCCCAGTGACGGTTGCTGGTGTTAAAATTGGCGAGGTCACGC
>CAMBHM010000164.1 GCA_945867185.1 Legionella genomosp. 1 | reverse complement strand
GGAGCGCCTGATTCGCACCCACGCCGCCTGCCACCACCAAGCGTTGAAGTCCTGTTTGCTTCAACGCTCGTTTACATTTGATGGTTAATGTCTCAACGACCGCCTCTTGAAAAGCTTTTGCAATACGGCGCTTTTGTAAATCATCTTGTGGACCCTTATTCCATAGCATCATCACATGGGTTTTAAGTCCGCTGAAACTAAAATCCAAGCCTGGTCTGTCTGTCATTGGACGAGGGAACGGAGCCAATGGCTCGGTTTGATAAGCCGCATCGGCTAACGCGGCAAGGGCTGCTCCCCCAGGATAGGGTAAACCCATTAGTTTTGCTGTTTTATCAAATGCCTCTCCTACAGCATCGTCCAAGGTTTCCCCTAACAAGCGATAGTCGCCTAAACCATGCGCTTCCATCAATTGTGTGTGTCCACCTGAAACCAATAAAACCAAGAACGGGAACTCTAAATCTTCTCTAGCCAATCTTGCTGCCAAGATATGCGCTTCTAGATGATGCACGGCCACCGCAGGAATCCCCAAACCCAACGCAAAACTTTTAGCAAAACAAGCACCCGTCAACAATGCACCGACTAATCCTGGACCTGCAGTATAAGCCACTGCATCCAACTCTGATTTGTTCGTTTGCGCTTGTATTAACGCGTCATCCACCAAGGATACCATGTGTGCCACATGATCACGGGATGCCAGTTCAGGCACGACCCCCCCAAATTGTTGGTGCGTACTCACTTGTGAGTACAGCACATCCGATAAAAGACCACGTTCCTTATCATAGACAGCAATACCCGTCTCATCACAGGAGGACTCGATACCCAAAATGCGCATATATATCCTCTATCTTGTGTAAAAATTGTTAATTATACCCGAATAGACTTGACGACTGAAGTCAAGGGCACTAAAATTGCGACCTTGTTGTGATGTATTCCTACGTCAACGTATTTATTAAGAGGACCCATACATGCCCACCGTTCGCGTCAAAGAAGGCGAAAATCCTGAATACGCATTGCGTCGTTTCAAACGATCTTGTGAAAAAGCTGGTATATTAACTGAATTACGTCGTCGCGAATTTTATGAAAAGCCAACGGCTGAACGTAAACGCAAACAAGCTGCTGCAGTGAAACGTCATCTGAAAAAACTATCTCGCGATACCTCAGCAAGACGTCCTGTTAAACATCGCCGTAAATAGCTATGAGCATGAAAGACCAATTGTCTTCTGACTTAAAGGACGCCATGCGCGCAAGAGACATGGCCACTTTAGGTGCGTTGCGACTTATTTCTGCAGCAATCAAACAGATTGAAGTAGATGAACGTATTATTGTCGACGATGCCCGCTTGCTCATTATATTGGATAAGCTGTCGAAACAACGACAGGAATCTATCCATCAATTTCAGGCTGCCCATCGTGAAGACTTGGTGCAACAAGAACAATTTGAGTTAGATCTCATACATCGTTATCTTCCAGAGCCCCTCACTGAAGCACAGATAACACATCTGATTCAACAAACACTTTCTGAACTTGAAGCCAAAACAATGGCCGATATGGGTCGTGTTATGGCTCACCTCAAGCCACAGATGCAAGGACGCGCGGACATGAGTCGTGTCAGTGCGCTTATCAAAGCCCAACTACTCTAAGATGCCATGGCGGGTTTAATACCACGTTCCTTCATTGATGAATTGCTCAGTCGAACCGATTTAGTGGAATTGGTTGATGCCTACGTGCCTTTAAAAAAACAAGGCACCAGTCACACGGCCTGTTGCCCTTTTCACCATGAGAAAACGCCTTCTTTCAATGTGATCTCTAAAAAACAATTTTATCATTGCTTTGGATGTGGGGCGAGCGGCAATGCTATCAGCTTCGCCATGAATTATTTACGATTGAGTTTTTCCGATGCTGTCGAGATGTTAGCTGCAAGACTAGGCTTGCAAGTACCCCGTGAAGGACGCCTCGATAAAAATCAACCCACACAAACTTTATATCAATTTTTAAGTAGCGTTGCCACTTTCTATCAAAAGACCTTGAAAACAGAAGGTCAAGCTGCTATCGCTTACTTGAAACAACGAGACATTAGCGGTGAAGTAGCTCGTCTTTACCAGCTGGGGTATGCACCAGTCGGTTGGCACAATCTAGAACCGCAGTTCAGATCATATAAGCAAGAATTGATAGCCACGGGCATGGTTATCACGAAAGAAGATGAAAAAACGTATGATCGCTATCGCCAACGCATTATGTTTCCCATCCATGATAGACACGGCCGCATTATTGGCTTTGGCGGCCGCGCCATCGAAGACTCTCAGAAACCCAAATACCTCAATTCCCCTGAAACCGTCATTTTTCAAAAAAACAGAGAACTCTATGGGCTGCATCAAGTACTTCAACACACAACCCCCCTCAACCATATCCTCGTTGTTGAAGGGTATATGGATGTCATCGCTCTCACACAACATGGCATCATCAATGCAGTAGCCACGCTGGGGACCGCAACCAGCACTTATCACATTCAACTATTGAGCAAACATACCAACACCGTTATTTTTTGTTTTGATGGGGATACTGCTGGAAAACAAGCCGCTTGGCGCGCTCTTGAAAGCACTCTCCCTCATCTTAATACTGGCTTAGATGCGAACTTTGTTTTCTTACCAGAGGGCCATGATCCAGACAGCCTAGTTCGACTCGAGGGAAAAGCAGCCTTTCTTGCCCGCTTAGAGCAGGCGACCCCCTTCAACCGATTTTTGTTCGATACTCTCTCACAACCGCTCGACACTACCAGTCTTGCTGGTAAAAGCCAGCTCATCCATGCTGCCAAACCTTATCTACAGAAAATGCCTGACGGGCCTTATAAACAATTGTTAATGGATGAATTAGCTCGCATGACGCGTCTTGAAACCCATCGCATCCAGGCCTTAATTGATGAAACGACCAAAACCATCCTACCGGACACGAACAATGCCATCACGCGTTCCCCCGCTCGTGTTGCCATTGCCATTTTGTTACAACACCCTGAATTAATTACAGCCAAGCCCCTATCGCTAAGTCCTCTTTTGTCCCAAAAACACAAACTTCTAAACGCATTGATTAAACAAGTCAAAGAGACCCCAACGATCAACACCGCGCACTTGGTTGAAGCATGGCGTAATACCCGATTGTTTGAGGCGCTTGTTAAGCTAGCCGCATGGGATCATCAAGTACCTGAGCATGCATTAACTCGCGAATTCATGGATATTATTCTTTTTTTTAGAAAAGCAAACCCGAGAGCACACCATCACCCAATTCATGCAAAAAGCACAACAAGAAGGGCTCCTTGAGGCAGAACGACTGCAACTACAAGCCCTATTAAAACAACGGCACCACCCATTGGAAAAGGAAGTCTAAAATCGCACTGGTATGTTCTTTCCAATCGGTTTATAATTGCAACATTTTTACGGCTTTTTATTAGCCTCTGAATCCTACAGTCTTCTTTGAGATGTCCATATGAGCATGACAGAACAAGAGCAGCAACGTTCACAAATCACCAAGGTAATCAGCTTAGGTAAAGATCAAAATCACCTCACCTATGCTCAAATCAACGACTTACTTCCGAATATTGTAGACACTGAACATTTTGACGTCATCATCAGCATGTTGGAAGGCATGAATATCAAGGTATTTGAGCAGCCTCCAAGTGAGGATGAGCTGGCCTTGCTCGGCAATACAGAAGAAGCCCCAGAAGATGTTGAAGAGGCAGCCGCAGTCCTTGCCTCTGTAGACAAAGAAACCGGGCGAACCACCGATCCCGTACGCATGTACATGCGTGAAATGGGCACGGTAGAATTGCTAACCCGCGAAGGTGAAATTCGCATTGCCAAACGCATAGAAGAAGGGATTTACCAAGTTCTTCGATCGCTTGCAAATTATCCTGAAACCGTACAGCTGGTACTCAATGATTACGCGCTTGTACTCTCAGA
>CAMBHM010000163.1 GCA_945867185.1 Legionella genomosp. 1 | reverse complement strand
CGTTTGCTGTAGGCGACTTAAGGTTGATAATCGTTCTGAAATGATGTCTTGGTGAGGAGAGAATCGGTCATAAGGGAGTGTTTCCCAATCTGGAAATAAAAGTACTCGGGCGGTGGCCTCCTCTTTACCAAGAAAAAAGGACAAATCAGCTAAAAGTTGCGCCGCCGCCAAAGGGTGAGGCGCTACAATAAGCTTTACGCCAGAGGTTGTCTTACAAAGCTCAGCGAGCGCCAACGGCAAAGAGCAGCCCCGTAATTCGGACCACTGATCAGATTCAAGGTATTTTTGAGAAAGCAGCAGCGGTTGCATGGCAGAATCAGTGTAAGTTTAGGGGAGAGGAGTATACCTGGTCTTGTTGTGGGCATCCAATTATTAGTTGGTGCAAAATCGTTTTTTCGATTCTCCAGTAGCCAGGCTCCCCTCTTAATCTGAAAAAGTTCTTGTGGTAATTTTTTGTGTACGATATTATTTTTAAACTTTCTCTAGGTTAAAGTTCAACAAGGAGTTGTCATGTCTAGTCGGTACAGTCAAAGGTGCTTTTTTTTGTTATGCTTAACCACACTGCTGTCAAATACAGCCCTCTCTGAAACACTAGAACAGCGATTCCGAGGACTTTATGTTGGCGCAGGGCTAGGCGGAACCTCAGTGACGGCAAAAGAATCTGTTGCTGGTTCAGGAAATGCAACAGTGAGTGATCCAACCTCAAGTTTCTTATTAACTGGAGACATCCCGCTAAGATCCAATGCACACATGGGACGTAGTGCTCTATTAGGGATTGTTTATACGGGTTATGCTTATACTTGGAACCCCCTTTATCTTGGGGGTGAATTATCAATCAATTTGTCACAGTATGACATGGCCTCCGACAGAAGTACGGGTCTATCAGAAAATCTTTCCTTCGGTGGACCAACAGTTGAATTAACCGGTTCATCATCTGTGGTTCAATCTAAAGCTAAGATTTCTCCCGCTCAATTTTCAATCTCGATTCGACCAGGAGTATTATTATCAGATCATGGATTATTATACGGAAGAGCTGGTCTTGCTTTAGCTAATATTAATTATCAAGTCACTACCTTATCGACAAACACCATTCTTGGGTTTCCTAGCAATCCAATTGTACTTTCTGTTTCGAGTCATAGACGTCGAGCAGCTCCGCAATTAGGAGGTGGATTGGAATACGCGCTTAATGAACGATGGAGTATTAGGGTAGACTACCTCTACACTTATTATGGTAAATTACAATCAACCAGCAATACAACTTTACCATTAGTAATAACTAATGCAGGTGTCTCCGCCCAAATTGGAACAGCTACTGCGATCCAGAATAATCAATTACAAGTTCAAGACCAAACTGTTACTTTAGGGATCGGATATCACTTTAATTAGTGAGATCTGTGATCGGCTGCCAGGAACGTATATAGCGTTGGGACGACGAACAAGGTAAAACCCGTACCAATCAATAGTCCTGTTGAAATCACAAGTCCAATATCAAAGCGACTTACAGCGCCCGCACCAGAAGCGATAAGTAGTGGGAAGACCCCAAAGACCATGGCTGCTGTGGTCATGAGAATGGGGCGAAGGCGAATGGAGGCAGCTTCTTCAACGGCGTCACGCTTGCTTAGGTTTTTATCGCGTTGTAATTGATTGGCAAAACTGACGATTAAGATCCCGTGTTTACTGATAAGCCCTATGAGCGTGATGAGTCCTACTTGCGTGTAAATGTTGATGCTGGCAAGCCCTAAATTCAAGGGAATCAGGGCGCCGCAAATAGACATAGGGACACTGATTAGAATGATAAGCGGATCTCGAAAGCTTTCATATTGCGCGGATAGGACGAGAAATATGACTAAAATGGCTAAAAAAAACGCCGCCACCAACGTGTTTCCTTCTTGAGTAAATTGTCTTGATTGCCCACCCATATCGGTCGTAAACCCTTTGGGTAATTGGTCCATGGAGGCTTTTGATAAAAACGTCAGCCCTTCGCCTAAGGTATGTCCTGGCATCATGATGCCCTGGATGGTTGCCGCATTTAATTGTTGAAAATGCGATAGGGCATTCGGACGTGTGTGAGGGACGGGGGTTACGACCGTGGACAACGGCACCATCATGCCATTGGCCGCGCGAATGTTGATTTGCCCTAATTGGTTGGGTGTTAGGCGAAATTGTCTTTCTAATTGTGGAATCACCTGATAACTGCGGCCTTCTAAGTTGAAAAAATTGACATATCCGCCAGACAAAGCACTCGTTAAACTAGCGCCTATTGCTTGCATGTTGAGTCCGAGATCAGCAGCTTTGGCGCGATTGATTTGTAAAGTGATTTCTGGTTGATTGAATTTCAAGCTATTGTCTAGGTATAAGAACAAACCACTATACCGTGCTACATCGATCAGTTTATTGGAGACCTCTAATAAACTTTGAAAATCATTGGTAGTCTTAATGACAAACTGAATGGGGGTTCCACTTCCGCCGCCTGGTAATGGCGGGGGAATCATAGAAAATACTTTGAGGCCGGCGACGTGATCCAGTTGATCTTGCAGCGGCTGTTTCATCGAAAACGCACTTCTTTTCCGCTCACTCCAAGGTTTTAAGACTAAGCCTGACAGAGGTTGACTGCTGTTGATGGTGAAATAGTGCGCGGCTTCCGGGAATGAACGATATATCGCATCAAAGGGTTTTGTATAGGCCTCGATGTAATTCAGCGTTGCGTATGGAGGGGCAGTTCCTATCACAAAGAAGAACCCTTGATCTTCTTCAGGGGCGGTTTCTTTTGGGGTGTGATTGTAAATAAAAGGAAGCATTACTAAAACGACAGCAGCTATTAGGAGTATGATCTCCCGGGTATTCAAAATATGATGAAGGGTGTTTTTATAACGATCTTTTAACGCATTGAATTGAGTATCAAGCCATTGCACAAAATGCCCTGCATTGATGTCATGCGATAGGATTTTTGAACACATCATGGGGGAGAGCGTGAGGGCTATGACGCCAGAAATGATCACCGCCGAGGCCAGCGTGAAGGCAAATTCTTTAAATAGTACCCCCGTTAAGCCTGTCATGAAGCCAATAGGTGCATAGACGGCAGCCAATGTGATGGTCATGGCAATAATAGGCGTTGCTATTTCTCTTGCTCCTTGTAGGGCAGCATCAAGCGGTGTGTTGCCTTCCTCTATATGACGATGAATGTTTTCAACGACCACAATGGCATCGTCTACCACCAAGCCAATCGCAAGCACAAACGCAAGCAATGTTAATAAATTGATGGAATAACCTAAAAACAACATGAACGTGCAGACACCGATTAAAGATAAAGGAATGGTGACAATAGGGATAAGTACTGACCGAATGGATCCTAAAAAAAGAAATATGACGACTACCACGATGAGTGCTGCCTCAATAATCGTTCGTACGACTTCTTTGATAGAAGCCCGAATAAAATCCGTGGCATCATAAACGATGGTACCTGATAAAGAAGGGGGAAATTGTCGCACAATGCCCGGAAAAGCTTTGCGCGCTTCACTGATGACGGTCAATGGATTGGCGGTCGGGGTAGGAGTAATACCAATGAAAACAGCTTTTTTTCCATCAAAGGTGACGCTGGTGTCATAGTTTTGAGATCCCAATGTGACGGTACTTACATCACGCAGACGAATGATCGCATGTTGATCGCTACGTACAATGAGGTTGCTAAACTCCGTGACGTTGTTTAAGTCGGTTTGCGCAGTGATATTGATCGCAACAAATTCACCTTTCGTGTTGCCCGCTGCGGTAAGAAAATTGTTGTTGGCCAGTACGGCAAAGACATCAGCCGGCGTGACATGAAGCGCTGCCATTTGGATAGGGTTTAAAAACACACGCATGGCATAGGTGGCGCCCCCAAGAATGGCTGCTTGAGCGACACCATCCACTGTTTGTAATTGGGGTTGGACCACACGAAGAGCGTAGTCTGTGATTTGCTG
>CAMBHM010000162.1 GCA_945867185.1 Legionella genomosp. 1 | reverse complement strand
ACCCTGAGACACCGGCAACAGTCCCGGCGGGTGCTCTGATTTCAGCTGGAAAATCAGGTAACGTGCGCACATCTCGACCAGTGAGTGCAGCGGTTATCGTCAGTTGTTCCCCAACCAACTGAACACCATCTCCAGAATCCCCAGTAATACGAATAACAATCGCGTCAGTCATTGACATGATATCTTGCCTCTTGCATCAGTTGACGCATGGTTATGACGGCTTCTTTTAAACCACAAAAGAAAGCACGGGCCATGATGGCATGGCCAATATTTAATTCGCGGATCACCGGAATACGGGCTATCGGCTGCACATTGTGATAATGCAATCCATGACCTGCATTAACGACCAAATGAAGACTATCAGCAAAGGCAGCAGCCTGTCGAATTCGCTCTAATTCAGATTTTTTGGTTGCAGCATCCACTGCATCGGCATAGCAGCCTGTATGCAGCTCAATAGCCGTAGCCCCCGATTCTTTGGCAGCCTCAATCTGTGAGCGTTCAGGATCAATGAACAAAGAAACCAGGCTGTGATCTGCTAATCGTTGAACTGCAGATTTCACTACAGAGAACTGAGCAAGCACATCCAAGCCCCCTTCCGTGGTCAATTCCTCGCGTTTTTCAGGAACAAGGCACACCTGTGCTGGACGAATTTCAGCTGCAAAAGCAATCATTGCCTCGGTGACTGCCAACTCGAGATTCATCTTGGTTTGTAATACGTCATGAATCAGTCTTACATCCCGGGCCTGGATGTGGCGTAAATCTTCTCGCATATGCAATGTGATGAGATCAGCACCCGCTTCTTCTGCTAGCATGGCTGCCAACACTGGATCAGGATATTTTGTACCACGTGCCTGTCTCAATGTCGCAATGTGATCGATATTGACCCCTAATAAAAGTTCTTTGTTCATTGCACACCTTGATTACTTAATACCCGATATAGGGATCGCGTCTTGATCACCTTTCCATCCAATAAATCGTCTATCGCCATTCTCATGAGTCGTTTCGCGACCCATAACACCTCTTGCGAATCCAAGCTGTTGTTCGCCATAGCTAGTAAATGAGCCCCTAAAAAACCATCCGGTGAGGCAACCAATCCTTCTCCCACGACAAAGCGATAATGTGTATCCAACGCCAAAGGAAGATTGGAGCGAGCCTCGTGTGTCAATGAGATCTGTTGTCCACAAGCAGTCAAAAGCACCCATTCGAATCGTCGTAATATGGCCTCTATTTGCAAGGAAACGGTGGTGATCGCCAAGGCATTGAGCGCTGTTACATAAGCCATATATAAGATCTCCTGTGGATCATGCGGCTGTAATACATACTGCAACAATTCATTAAGGTATAGACCAGCAAAAAGAGTTTTACCACTCAAAGCAATTGGTGAGGAAGAGAGTTCTAATGTTTGAACAAAGAAGGCGTCCCCTCGTGTCGCGATGTTCACCCATAAAGGCAAAAAAGACTGCAGTAAGGCCTGTTTTTTAGGAGATCGTCCCCCCTTATAATGGCAACGCACCATGCCCTGCTCTTTCGTAAAAAAAATCACTCGAGCACTGGTTTCTCGAGACCAGTATTTATGTATGACAAAGGCATCAGCGGCCTCAGTGATCATATCCAAGCTGCTTTAGAAGTCTTTCATCATCAGACCAGCCTGATTTTACTTTACAAAAACACTGCAGGAACACTTTCTTGCCTAACAATTTTTCCATATCCAATCGCGCACTGGTCGCCATTTCCTTCATTTTCTGCCCTTTATCCCCTATCACCATGCGTTTATGATTTTCTTTTTCAACCAAAATCAACGCATGAATATGAATAATGCTTTCTTCTTCTTTGAAAGATTCAATATCAACCGTAATCGAGTAAGGAAGCTCTTGACCACACAAACGAAAAATTTTCTCACGTAATAGCTCTGCACAGAGAAATCGAGTAGGACGATCGGTCACTTGATCACTATCAAACAAGTGTGGTCCTTCCGGCAATACGGCTTGTAGTTGTCGTTGAAACACATCCAATTGCAACCCTGTTTTCGCTGAAATAGGAATAATACCGGCAAACGCATGTCGCTCCCCCATCCCCGCAATCCCCGGTAAGAGTTTGCCTTTATCGGCGATTTTGTCAATTTTGTTGATCAATAGGAAGCATGGAACTGACACTTGTTTTATCAAGCGCAGCACATACTCATCTTCTTCATCCCAATGAGTCCCATCCACCACAAATGCCACCAAATCGACATCCCGTAACACATTGATGGCCGTTTTATTCATCAAGCGATTCATCGTTTTTTTAGAACTTTGATGTAATCCCGGGGTATCCACATACACAAATTGGTGGTTTTCTTGTGTAGAAATCCCTAAGATACGATGTCGAGTTGTTTGCGGCTTCCGTGAGGTAATGCTAACTTTTTGTTGTAATAGTCGATTGAGCAGGGTTGATTTGCCGACATTGGGTCGTCCAACCAACGCAATATACCCACAATAGGTGGTCATAACGTCATAGCCTTGTTTGTTTTTAATCAATTTTAGCAGAATCAAGACATGCTTTCTATACTCTCGTACCCCCATCGCAAAACTGGATTTTCACTTCTTGAGTTGTTGATCGTATTGCTGATTTTAGGCATCCTCACCGCTATCGCGTACCCCAGCTATCGTGATCATCTCATTCACGCACGGCGTATAGAAGGTCAAACCGCCTTACTCGATTTAGCAAATCGTATGGAGGGTTATTATTCCGAACACCATACCTACAAAACCGCAACGCTAGCGGGGCTCGAACGCCTAACTTCCATCAATGAGATATACCACTTACAAATAGTGATAGCAACGGATACGGCTTACGTACTACAAGCAACGCCCAATGGTGCTCAACTATCAGACGTCCGTTGTCAATCACTTACCTTAACCAGCGAAGGGAAGCGAGGCATTGCGCGAGGACCAACTCAGATCCCTACAGGTACTGTAAAGCAATGTTGGTAACATGGGTTTTTTCATAAAGTCGAGTAATATTGTCCTTTTCATTTTCCCGTCCAATTTGCCTTTCATTCCTAGAAAGTCTTGACTAAATTAGAGCGCGAGATAAAATAGACTGATGAATCGTTATCTTGATATTGACATCCTCAGTGCTCTCTCGGACAAAATCACATTGCTCACGGGCCCGCGCCAGTGTGGTAAAACTACGTTGGCTAAACAGCTCTATGAAAGCTTTGATTATTTATTCTCCGTCAGGATCTTATTGATATTCAAGCGGTTCGAGATGTACAAGCCATAGAGACTTTGGTGCACTTGTTGAAATCACGGGTGGGTTCAGGCGTATCATATTCAAATTTGGCAAGAGATTTGGAGCGTGATGTCAATACAATTAAGCGTTGGTTGCAATTGCTCGAAAATTTATATGTGATCTTTAAGATTACACCCTATCATAAAAATATCGCGCGATCTTTATTGAAAGAACCCAAATACTATTTTTTTGATCTAGCACAAGTGGAGGGGGATGATGGTGCGAAATTAGAAAATTTAGTGGCTTTATCGTTGTTAAAAGAATTGCATTTTATAGAAGACACCATGGGTTCAGACACACGGCTTTATTATTTACGGACCAAAGAGGGTAAGGAAGTGGATTTCCTTGTGAGTATTGACGGCGTTCCAACCCATTTGATTGAGGTGAAATCAACCGACGATGCTTTGGCTCCTGGATTTCGACATTTTCTGCCCGCTTTTCAAAACGTAAGTGCAGTTCAGCTGGTAAAAGATTGTGCTCGGGAAAAAACATTTCCAAATGGTGCCGAGGTGAGGTCTTTGATCCCATGGTTAACCGCATTAGATTTAGCCAAAGGACATGTTCATACTGAGACTTAGGATCACTTGAATTACCCAGACAGTATCAAATGTATCATAGAATCTAATTGGAGTCTGGACAGTGTGCCGCAGCACACATACATAAGTAAAGCGTATGTATAAGCTTTATGAGAGAT
>CAMBHM010000161.1 GCA_945867185.1 Legionella genomosp. 1 | reverse complement strand
GGAGAGCGACACAGTGACTCGCCAAAACGCGTCCAAGCTAAGGCCGTTTGTTGAGTCCCTATGAGTAGGACTGCAAGCACCAGTCTTCCTAAAAGCGACATGTTTGTTCTCGATGATGAGTCACTATCTTCTTTAGCGGCTTCTTAAAGAAAAACTTAACCGTGTTATACTATGGGTAAGTTTTGTGATGAGTGGGACACCATGAGTTGGTTTAAAAAATTATTGCCTTCAAAAATCAGGACCGAAACTTCCCAGAAAAAGGGGGTGCCTGAAGGGTTATGGGTCAAATGTCTCGGCTGTAATGAGGTCTTGTATCGCACGGAGCTTCAGAAAAATCTGTCTGTCTGTCCAAAATGCGATCACCATCATCGCTTGACCGCAAGAGATCGTTTGGCGCAATTCTTAGATGATTTGGGACAAGATGAAATTGCAGCGGATCTTGAGCCGCTCGATCGTTTGAAATTTCGAGATTCTAAGAAATATAAAGATAGGATCATCCAAGCACAACGAGCCACAGGTGAGAAAGAAGCCTTGATTGTACTCAAGGGCGCCTTATTACAACAGCCCGTTGTGGCCAGTGCTTTTGAATTTAGTTTTATGGGAGGCTCGATGGGGGCCACCGTTGGGGAGAAATTCGTTCGCGCTATTGAAGTCGCCACGGCTGAAAAACGGGCTTATATTTGTTTTACAGCCAGTGGAGGTGCTCGCATGCAAGAGGGCTTGTTTTCACTCATGCAAATGGCTAAAACATCGGCTGCACTTGCTCAATTTGCTGAAACGGGGCTGCCTTTTATTGTGGTTTTGACGGATCCTACGATGGGCGGAGTTTCCGCAAGTTTCGCGAGTCTTGGTGATGTGATTGTAGCTGAACCGAATGCCTTGATTGGTTTTGCAGGACCTCGCGTGATTGAACAAACCGTTCGGCAAACTTTGCCAGAAGGGTTTCAACGCAGTGAGTTTTTATTAGAACATGGCCATATTGATATGATTGTTGAACGTAAACAGTTACGTCAAACTGTGGCCGAGCTCATTGCTAAATTGACACGTCGTGGGGTTGTTCTTGGGGAATAAAAAAACGCTACAGGCCTGGTTATTCGAGCTTGAACATCGCCATGTTCAAGAGATTCAATTGGATCTCTCGCGGGTTTCTTTGGTGGGATCCGATTTGGAATTGTTGCATTGGGATTGTCCTATTATTACGGTTGCAGGGACCAATGGCAAAGGCTCGACAGTGGCAGCATTAGAAAGTCTCTATGTGTCAGCAGGCTATTGGGTTGGTAGTTATACCTCGCCGCATCTGCTGACTTTTCATGAGCGAATTAAATACAATCGCATTCCCATTTCAGACGATGATCTTTGTAACGCATTTGCAGCGATAGAAGCAGCAAGTCTTGTGTCACTCACCTACTTTGAGGTGACGACCTTAGCAGCCTTATGGTACTTTAAGTCTTTATCGTTGGATGTGCTTATTTTAGAGGTAGGGATGGGAGGGCGATTGGATGCGACCAATGCATTAGACGCCGATCTGGCTATTATCACTACGATTGATTTGGATCATCAAGCTTTTTTAGGGGAGACGCGGGAGGCGATTGGGTTTGAGAAGGCAGGTATCATACGTCGAGGAAAACCGGTCCTGTTTGCCGATGACAACCCACCAGACTCTGTTGTATCGCAGGCTAAATTGCTTGATGCGCCGTTGTATCGATTCAATAGTGATTATTCGTTTGAAGTAACCGATGAGAGGCTTACAGTGAGGATCTCTTCCACAAAATCCCTCACGGTACCTAAGCCAGCCCTTCACTTGAAAGCAGCAGCAGCTGCGCTCGTTGCGACTGAATGTCTTCAATTCAGATTACCGGTGTCTTTGATAGCACAACAAGAAGCCATGCAAGTTGTTTCTATTGTAGGACGACAGCAAGTCGTCAAGGGAGACACAATAACTGTCTTTGATGTGGCTCATAATCCACAGGCCGTATTGGCTTTAGCCGATTTTATTCGTGCGTATAAGCCAAAGCGCAGGGTACATGCGGTGTTTTCATGCTTGAAAGACAAAGATCTTTGCGGTCTAATAAAACCAATGCGTGAGTTGGTAGCGGTGTGGTACCCAGCTGTTGTGAGTGGCGTTCGAGCTGCCACTGCCTCGAGGTTGCTGGATGCGTATCAGGTGCAGCAGATTACAGTGGATTTGTGTTATGATGATCCTCGTATGGCTTACGAAGCAGCCCTACAGAATACGGTCCCTGGGGATCTAATCGTTGTTTATGGCTCGTTTTTGACTGTTAGTGCTGTGATCGGACTGAAAGGGGAGGAGGGCGTATGAAGCTTGTAATGGATGAACGAGTGAAACATCGTTTGGTTGGGGTGGTTGTCATTTTATCAGTCGCGATTATTTTTTTACCAGCGTTGTTTAAAAAATCCAATCGTCATTTTGAAGATAATGTGAATCTTGCTGTTCAGTTACCGGCCAAGCCTATGCTACCAGAGGTAGCGGTGGTCAATGAAAAAGTTTTATTTCAATCAGTTAAAGTGGCAAAGGTCGATTTACCTCCTTTGGAAGACACCGTACGTAAGACAGCATTGTCTAGAGCGGAGCCTATTCGAAGTATCTCCGTGGTGCCATCCGCTCCGATTCATACAGACGTGGCAGTGGCTGAACCTAAAAAAATCATGGTTCATGTGCCACCTAGAGCGAAGGCTGTTGCGCTTAAAAAAGGGGGGTATGGAGTACAGTTGGCCTCTTTCTCCGCACAAAAAAATGCTGAATTGTTGGTGGCTCGATTGAGTCAACGAGGTTATAAAGCCAGTTATAATAAAATCAGTGGGAAACAAGGTGCGGTGTATAAGGTCATTGTGGGACAACTTTCACAAAAAGAAGCTGCAGCTCATTTGCAGAAGCAATTGGTGTTGAGTATGCAATTGAATGGATTCGTGGTGAAGGTGAGCTGATTATGTCCTGGATCTGGTTGGATTTTGTCATCATCGCTGTCATTGGATTGTCTGTTATCACAGGCTTATTCCGTGGTTTTGTAAAAGAATTGATAGCTCTTTGTGTTTGGATTTTGGCTATTTGGTTATCGTTGACGTACTCTTCTCGCTTAGATCCTTGGTTACAACCATACATCCATGATAAAACAGCGAGGACTGCCCTGGCATTCGTTGGGATTTTATTAGCCACATTGATTGTTGGTGGATTGTTCAATGCCATGCTCAGTTTTATTTTAAAGCGCTCTGGGTTGAGTGGTACCGATCGGTTACTGGGTATGGGATTTGGGTTTGTCCGCGGCGTATTTATTGTTGCACTATTGATGGTCGTGGTTAAAATGACGGCGATTCCTTATCAGGCCTATACGAGCGCTTCTCGCTTGTATTCAAAGTTTGATCCGTTAGTGAATTGGATCTATGGCTATCTGCCGGATCTGATGAAGCAAGTTGGCGTGTTTGATAAAAAATCGACCCCGATGGAGATGGATCTTAAGGATCTAAAACCTGCGACCATTGGAACAACCAACCTCTAGCAGACAAACCCGCTCCTTCGGTTGGTGCGCACTTCCCTGTGGGCACCGTTACCCGGCGATTGTGATACCTTACCTTCATTTGATTTAATATTGGAAGTATTGATATAAAAGAACGCATTCGAGTATACTTGTCGCATTATAAAAACACAGTAAGGATTGTAGCGTGCCTCATCCAGATGAAATGAGT
Organism: Legionella genomosp. 1; assembly: GCA_945867185.1. GTDB lineage: Bacteria > Pseudomonadota > Gammaproteobacteria > Legionellales > Legionellaceae > CAMBHM01. Next base: position 273 of record CAMBHM010000161.1, on the reverse strand, counting down.
GTGATTCGCCGTTGTCTTGATGAGAAGGCAGAATTGATAAACCATGATTTGCCACCTCCGCATGATTATCGAAGTCTACAAATGACAGTGATACATCAAGAGCTTTATGATGAAATAGAGGCTTTAAGAACCATGTTCACGCGAGAGGATTTTGAAGGGCACTTTAAAGCACGTTGTCATGAACGTGCCATCAAAAACATGGATACTTGTTTAAGTTTTACAGCGATGCCTCATGGCGCTTGTAATGAGCTCTATTGGACCATCACTACTATT
>CAMBHM010000160.1 GCA_945867185.1 Legionella genomosp. 1 | reverse complement strand
TAACGTGAACGATTTGTGCATAAAATGCATTAATTGCCTGAGATGCATTTAATCCTAATTTGTGTAATATATTTTCAGCATCATGCTTTAACGTTGGATCAATTCTAGCGTGGATTGATGCGACTCTGCTCATAATAAACTCCAATTTGTTACTTATGTTAAGTGTAGCACATTAGAAACACATTGTCAGCATATGATTTTTAGAAACAAATTGAGGCGCACTATCAACCCCGATGAAATAGAACAAGAGATTCGGAAATATGACTTTCTAGGCCTCGAAAGTTACCGCGTAAACTCTACAGAACTTTTGTGAGTGAAGAACGCGTCAAGATGATGCCTAGATTTAGTGCAAGAATAGGAAGTTATTTCGGGCGCGATCCTAAGTCGCTTTCCGAGAGTCGATTAGTCGTAACCCTCGCATCTCCTCTATCGATAATTGATCATAAAAAACAACCCGCGTTTTTTTAGGAGAAATCCCTTGTAAGGTCAATACCAAAAACAATCCTCCATCAAAGCTGATCTTCACGTGCTCGTACTGCAAGGCAGGCCCCCATTGTGAATGCAGAAACCAGCTCGATGTATGATAAGAAAGGCGCTCTGTTGCGAAAGGAGGGGAGGCTAACATCTTTACCATACCAATCACTATGATCCCAAGCCCTAACAACGATACACTCCAGGAAAGCCCAGAACGCAATACGGCGACAACAGCCACCAAATGAATCAACCAAGTGAGCCGACGATAGTCTTTTGAAAGCATCGGGGTTATCGTAAAACCTGAGAAAGTCAATCAAACACCCCTAATATGCGTATCCTGCGCTCGAATCATCCGAAGTAGATCAAGCAGTCCCTCGTCACTGGGTTTCTCTTGCCCCATCAGCCAGGCCAATAAAACTGGATCAGGATAGGTTAACAGCGTTTCAAAGGCTACCAATTGAGGCTCAGTCAGCGCATCCAGCCCTTTCTGTAAAAATCGGATCAGGATGAGATCTAACTCCAACATGCCACGACGACATTGCCACTGTATTTTTGCTTTTCTTTGAGGGAGAATCATGACACTCATTACTGTTATCCTTTGGAGAATATGTTGCCGTTATCCACTGATGTCCGTCATTTTACCACCTACGCACCTCTTGAAACCGAACTACATCTCGATCCCAATCAAAATATCTTATTTGACTTAGGATATCTCGGTGCCTTGAGTGTCACAGGTGATAATTCAGCTCAATTTTTACAAGGCCAACTCAGCTGTGATACCCATGTAATCACAACCAAACGCATGCAACAAGGCGCGCTATGCAACCTAAAAGGTCGTATTCTTGCCCTTCTAGACGTGGTGCTTTGGCCGACTGGATCTACTTTTCAACTCGTATTACCTAATGATTTATTATCTCAGACACAAACATCCCTTGAAAAAGCAGCCTTATTATCTCGCGTAACCCTAACACCCACAACCAAGATACGATGCTTCGGATTTTATCTACAAAACCCTGGAGATAAAACCCCTTTTCAAAAATCACTCCCCAAAGCACAGTACGACGTTCATGCTGATGAAACCGCTTGTTGTTATAACCTTGGAAACAATAAATACATGCTCTTGGTCGATCTGCTGCACACCCATACTTTGTGTGATCCCTTCCTTGAAAATGGCCAGTACCGTGGTTCGCTCAGTTGGCACGCGTTACGACTTCAGGATCATCATGTTGAGATCTATTCTGAATCACGGGGACTATTTCTACCCCACCGTCTAGGTTTACAGCATAGGGGATATTTGAATTTTCAAAAAGGCTGCTATAAAGGACAAGAGATCATTGCAAGAACCCACTATCGTGCAAAAGAGAAGCATGCCCTTCGGCTTTTTACCATTCAAACCAATCAGTCATTGGCCTTCGGGCAGCGCTTATTAGATCCTACGACTCAACAGGAAGTAGGCGAGATTATCGACTATTGCCCGTTCGGTCATACAAAGCTCTTGATTGCGGCAAGCCTGGTCCTTGATCCCCCAGATAGCTTCCTGCTTGAAGAGGATCTCTATAAGGCAAGCTATCTTATAGAACAGCCGCAGTCACAGCATACGTTTTAAAACATCGTCTTTGTCTATAAAATGATGCTTCAAGGCAGCGAGGATATGCATGGTTATCAGCGCTATCAATATCCATGCCATGGTTTTGTGGGTCAGATCCATCCACTCAGCCAGTGCCTTGTTCTCAGCCAAAGGCAACGGCAACGAAAACAATCCAAAATAAGAAGGGATGCGCCCTGATGAAATGGACAACACCCAACCACAAGACGCCATAAGAATGAAACCAAGATAGAGTGCGTATTGTACCCAATGCGCCACATGACGTTGCCATAGAGGCACACTAGCAGGTAACGCAGGTTTACCCGTTATTTGAATCCAAATAAGTCGTACTATCATCAAAAACAAGACCGTGAGCCCAACTGATTTATGTATCATGTATCCAAAAGGTTGATTGGACTTTGGCAAATCATCCAAAAAAAAACTAAGTGACAACATCAAAAAAACGATAATGGCGATCATCCAATGAAGGCGCTTAAATCCTGTCGAATACGTATTTGGCCTCATAGTACTTCCTCAGCGTCCCGTTTAATCGCCACACCTTGAACCGTGGTTTGTGTTAAATCCAGCAACTCTCGGATAGCCACAAAAAACATAGTATAATTCAGCGCCGTACTAGAGCGCAGTTTGGTCAACACATGCCGCCAGCGCTCTACCAATCCTGCATGAGCGGTAGACCATTTTTCCAAACAGGGCATCACTTCATCCGCATCAAAACGGATGATTCCCTCTGTCAATTGACGTTGTTGCCAATCCAAGTCATCTCGCAATGCTTCTCGCGACAAAGCTTCCCAATGATTGTCTGTAGGATGGATAATGACCTGCGTTCTTATCCAAGTTAACTCCAGAAATTCTTCCATGTTAAAGTACACTTCCGCAACCTTCCTGATATCAATAGAAAGCGTTTGTGCCACATCCAGAATATCCATTGAAGCAAACAATCCACGCGTGATGGTCAATTCATGCGCCAATGGTGTAGGAATGCCCAGTTGCGTATATTGCTCAAAATGCTTCTCATAATGCAAGCGATGCTCTGATCCAAATACGGCTGGCATGGCCTTCTTCAAAATTTGCATTCCAGGTGTGTATAATTTAACAGCCTTGCTTATTTGCAGCCGCATACGCTGGCTTCGGAGAAACCATCTGGAAATCCGACGCAATAACCGCACATAAAGCATCATGATTTCAGCTAATTTCTGAGCATCTATCGCTTTATTTAAAGCTTCAATTTGCGCCCAAACCACATCCATATTCATGATGCTTCGAGTGATAATATAAGCCCGAACAATGGCAGACACAGGCGCACCCGTCTCATCCTGCATCCGATAAACATAACTAAATCCCATCTCATTAACGATGATATTGCTGAGCATGGTTGCTATGATTTCTCGTTTCAACGGATGTGATTCCATCTGTTCGCTATATCGTTCTTGTAGTGGTTTTGGAAATGAGCCCATTAAAAACTGTTTTAAATAGGGATCTTCTGGCACATCTGTAGCAAGAATTGATTCCTTTAAAATAATTTTGCTATAACAAAGCAACACGGCAATTCCGGGACTACTCAGTCCCTTCCCTATTAACTTGTTTTCCATCAATGCTTTTTCATTGGGCAAAAACTCAAGGGCGCGATCTAATTTACCCGTACGCTCTAATTCATTGATATATCGACTGTGCAATTCGGCAGAGCGCAACGATTGTGCAACAGCCAAACTGATTGCACGCGTCTGCGATTCGTTTTCACGCAATACAATGGCTGCAACCTCATCAGTCATGTCACTCAATAAAACATTGCGTTGTTTCTCAGTCAGATCACCGGCAGAAACGATACTATTTAATAAAATTTTAATATTGACTTCTTTATCAGAACAACTAACCCCGGCAGAATTGTCAATAAAATCTGTATAAATCAA
>CAMBHM010000159.1 GCA_945867185.1 Legionella genomosp. 1 | reverse complement strand
CCCATGAAAGATGGCGTCATCGCAGATTTTTTTGTGACTGAAAAAATGTTGCAATATTTTATTCATAAAGTGCATGAAAATCGATTTTTGAGACCAAGTCCCCGGGTACTCGTTTGTGTGCCCTGTGGATCAACCCAAGTCGAACGTCGCGCTATTCGTGAATCAGCCATGGGCGCTGGTGCACGTGAAGTTTTTTTAATTGAAGAGCCGATGGCTGCTGCATTGGGTTCAGGCATGCCGGTTGAGGAAGCCAGTGGATCGATGGTGGTTGATATTGGCGGGGGCACGACGGAAGTTGCTATTATTTCTTTAAGCGGTATTGTCTATCATCAATCGGTTCGAATTGGCGGTGATAAATTTGATGATGCGATTGTGTCTTACGTGCGTCGTAACTATGGCACTTTGATTGGAGAAACGACGGCTGAGCGGATCAAACATGAAATTGGTTCAGCCTTTCCTAGTCGCGATTTGTTTGAAATTGAAGTTCGCGGTAGAAATTTAGCCGAAGGCGTACCGCGCAGTTTCACCTTGACCAGTGCGGAGATATTAGAGGCCTTGCAAGAGCCTTTGTCTGGTATTGTGGGTGCTGTTCGAGCAGCGCTTGAGCTCGCGCCACCTGAGTTGGCGGCTGATATTGCGGAACGTGGCATGGTGTTGACGGGAGGCGGTGCGCTCTTAAAAAACATGGACATCTTGCTGATGGAAGAAACGGGCTTGCCAGTTTTGGTGGCCGAGGATCCACTCACATGTGTAGCACGTGGTGGCGGCAAGGCATTAGAAACCATGGATTTACGTGGTGGTGATTTCCTCTCAACCGAATAATATGCACAATAGACTGTTTGCCAAACGCCAGCATTCTTCCCTTGGATTTGTGTTGGCTGCAGCATTGTCTCTGGTGTTTGTAGTGGCGGATGCGCACTACCGATCGCTTGATCCCATGCGAAGTGGTTTGTCTGTGTTGGTGGCGCCGTTGCAATTCGCGGTAGATTATCCTGTGCGCATGATGCAATGGGCGCGTACGGTCCTGAAGACTAAAGAAACCTTGGTTCAAGACAACAAAGCCTTACGAGATCAGCAGACCCTGTTGATGGCTCGATTACAGCAATTTGAAATCATTCGTCATGAAAACACGCAACTTAAAGCGCTTTTGTCGGTGTCTTCGTCAGCTAAAATGCAGTCGATGGTTGCAGACATTTTGGCGGTAGAAACGAGTCCTGCTCGTCAATTGATTGTGATTAATAAAGGATCTCGTGAGGGGGTGGTTACGGGGTTGCCTGTTTTGGATTCGCAAGGAGTCATGGGTCAAATCATTGATGTGGGTAGGATGACGAGTACGGTGTTGCTTATTTCCGATTCAAAATCAGCAGTGCCTGTGCGTAATGAACGTACGGGAGAGCTTGGTATTTTAATTGGAAAAAACAATAGGAGTCGCTTGTCGTTGATTCATCTACCTAGAACTGCCTTGATGGCGCCAGGGGATTTATTGGTGACGTCCGGTCTTGGACGACGTTATCCAAAGGGATATCCTGTGGGGAAGGTTGACGTTGTAAAAAACAGTCCTGGGGATGATTTTATGAATGTCAGTGTACGCCCTGTCGCATTACTCAACCGGGATAGGTTGGTGTTGGTGATATGGCCTAAGGACGATCAGGTGGCCTGGATGACTGATCTCGATGAGCGTATGCGTGTCATGGATGACAAGGTATGATGTCTTTGAATACCCGAATGTGGATACTCTTGTTTCTTTCGTTGGTCCTCACCATGGTGCCTTTGCCGTGGATCATGTCGGAGTTAAGACCCCCTTTTATTGTGATGCTGGTGTTGGCTACTCAGATTTTTTTACCGCAGTATTTTAGTATTACTGCATTGTTTTTATTAGGATTGTGTATGGATGTCATGCTCTCGACAGCTATTGGAGAGCATGCGCTTGCTTTGATCATGACGACTTGGTGTGCATCAGGGATGGCACGACGGTTTCCTTTCTTCTCCATGATCCAGCAAATGGTTCTGGTTGCTTTGTTTGCGGCTGTCTATGCATTGACACTGCAATTGGTAGATTTTTTTCTAGGCTACAATACTACGCCCTGGCCCATGCTGATAACCATGGGGCTTGGCTTTTGTCTTTGGCCGTGGGTATGTTGGCTTGCAAAAGGGATGTTATTGAGACCGAGAATTCGTAAAATTCACTAGTCAAATGATACAGTCCCATCCTCTCTCATGGTACAATTTTCGTTTTTTATGAAAGACGGAGTGAGCGATATCATGGCATTCGAAACAATTCAAGTTCCAACAGCAGGTCAACCGATCACCGTGCACGGGGGCGTACTGACAGTGCCTGCGTGCCCTATTATTCCTTTTGTACAAGGAGATGGCATTGGCGTGGATGTGACACCTGCGATGTTGTATGCGGTGGATGCTGCCGTTACAAAAGCCTATGGTGATCAAAAAAAAATCGCTTGGATGGAAATTTATGCCGGGGAGAAGGCTACTCACCACTACGGCGCAGACGATTGGTTACCAAAAGAAACGTTGGAAGCGATGAAGCACTTCGTTGTTTCTATCAAAGGTCCTCTTACAACGCCTGTGGGCGGAGGCATTCGCTCTTTGAATGTCGCCATTCGCCAAACACTTGATCTCTACACTTGTTTGCGCCCTATTCGTTATTTCACAGGGACTCCTAGTCCAGTCAAGGAGCCCTGGAAAACCAATATGGTGATTTTCCGTGAGAATTCAGAAGACATTTATGCGGGTATTGAATGGGAAGCGGACTCTGCGGAAGCGAAAAAGCTGATTCGTTTTTTACGGGAAGACATGGGTGTGACTAAGATTCGTTTTCCAGAGCATTGTGGTATCGGCATCAAACCAGTCTCTAAAGAAGGCACAATGCGGTTAGTGAAGGCAGCCATCCAATATGCCATCGACCAGCATCGGGACTCAGTTACTTTGGTACACAAAGGCAATATCATGAAGTTTACGGAAGGTGCCTTTAAGGAGTGGGGCTATCAAGTGGCTCGAGAATGTTTCGGGGCTTCTGATTACCAAGGCGGGCCTTGGTTGCAATTGCCGCATCCCAAGACAGGAAAACCCATTATCATCAAGGATGTTATTGCGGATGCATTTTTACAGCAAATTTTGTTAAGACCTGAGGAATATAGCGTGGTTGCTACGTTGAATTTAAATGGCGATTATATTTCTGACGCCCTGGCAGCTCAAGTAGGGGGTATTGGGATTGCGCCTGGTGCTAATTTGGGGGATGCCGTTGCCGTGTTTGAAGCAACACATGGGACCGCACCCAAATATGCTGGTCAAAACAAAGTGAATCCCGGATCGCTCATTTTATCGGCTGAAATGATGCTGCGCTATCTAGGTTGGTTTGAGGCAGCCGACTTGATTATTAAAGGAATGGAAGGCGCCATCGAGTCAAAAACAGTGACGTATGATTTTGAGCGTCTCATGACCGGGGCTACTTGTGTAAGCTGCATGGGGTTTGCTGAGGCCATTGTAAAGCATATGTAAGGAAAGAATAAATCTTTTATTTTACTGGCCAAATGAGTGAGGGGGGTCTATAAAATAAGTAAGAGGTGTGAGTGATGAGCGGGCATTTTTTAACGGAAGTCAGCGATCAGAAGGAGAAGGCCACTCAGGTTCTTTCCGATCCGAAGGCTCCAAGAAAATATAAAGTGATGCTGCTCAATGATGATTACACCCCAATGGCGTTTGTGGTTCAGGTTTTACGGTATTTTTTTCACTTGAGTGAGGCACTGGCCACTCAGGTGATGCTCCAAGTCCATCTTCAGGGTCGAGGAGTCTGCGGGGTGTTTACACGAGAGATAGCAGAAACCAAGGTGGCATTGGTCAATGAATATGCCAGGATGAACGAGTATCCATTATTATGTAGTATGGAGCCAGAGTAGTGTAACAGGGACTGTAGAGGTGGCGGTTTAATAGGAGCGCAATCATGTTAAATAAAGAGCTTGAGTTTACGTTAAACCTAGCCTTTAAGGATGC
>CAMBHM010000158.1 GCA_945867185.1 Legionella genomosp. 1 | reverse complement strand
TGCCATCGGTGAAGGCGATGGCATCAAGGTATCCTTCAACGCGAGCAACCAAGTCAACAGAGTTAAAGGCGACCGTGGTGCCTGTTTGGGTGACGTACTCCACCATGTTGGCAAGAACTGGGGTTTGAACGACAACCAGGGGTAGCGGTAGGGTAAGGCCTGTGGGCTGTTTGCAGTGGTGGGCGACGTAGTAGACAAGCAGTACAATCACAGTCAATTTGAGGGCTGTTTGAAGGGCGCTCTTGTGTTTTTTAAAGATCATACGCGTCACCATGTGGGTAGATAGAGTTGGTTCAATTGTTGAGCGTTTGTCACGGGTGGTTGATGCTGTTGTGGTTTTAATAAAGGACCCCAGTTGGTTCGTTTGGCCATGTCTTGCTTGAGGTCTGTTGAAACAATATCATTCCCGCAACGAATCTCCCAGCCACCGCCCAAGGCGCGATAGAGGGCGACTAAGGTAGCCGGTACATCGCCTTCTGCTTTAATGAGCGAGGTTTGGATCCGTAATTGTTGCTGCTCTGCATTGAGTACGGGCGTGAAATCGGTTTCGCCTTCTTTATAACGAATGAGCGCGAGCTTTAAAGTTTCTGTGGCAGCGCGATTGGCTTTGCTAAGTAAACGCACGGTTTTGTTGGCCTCAATGAATCCTGTGATTTGATCTTGAACTTCTTGTTGAGCCTTTAATACAAGATTAATGTAGTTCAGTAAGGCTTGCTCGAAGCTCGCATCTTGTACGCGTACGGCATTGGTGATTTGCCCATAGTTTAAGAGGGGCCAATTCACAGCGGGGCCGAAGGTGCTGCTTCGATTAGACCATTGAAAGAGATCGGAGATAGAAGCGCCATTGATGTTGTTGGAGGCGAAGGCAAATGTACCTGAGAGAGAGAGTGCTGGAAACAAATTGGCTTTGACAGCGCCAATAGACTCGGATTGCGCGATGGCTGCTAAACGTGCTTGATAAATATCAGGCCGTTTGGCCAAGGTTTCTCTCGGAATGCCCACGGCAACCGAGAACGGTGCTTTGGGGATCCCTTTTTTGATTTTCAAAGGCTTAGAGACGCCTGTCGGGGTTGTACCCAGTAACAGACCGAGGGCATCTTGTTCGCGTTGTAGGGCGGTCATAAGACCAGGAAGGGAGGCTTCGGTTTCAGAGAGTTCGGTGAGAGCTTGTTCAACATCCACCAGACTTGTTTGCCCTGCCTGATATCGTGCACGAGCAATCCGTAGGCTGAATCCTTGGACTTGGATGTTTTCTTTGGTGGTTTTAATTTGCGCCTCCGTGGTGCGAAAGGCGATGTAAGCGGTAGCGATATCGGCGGTTAGGGTGACCAAGGCACTGTCATAGGCTGCAAAAGAGGACAAAAAAGTCGCATCATTGGATTGAATGGCCCGGCGATATTTCCCCCAAAAATCCAATTCCCAATTGGCTGTAAAGCCTAGCAAAGCCGTTTCAAAGTTGGAAGGAAGCAACGTTTGTAATGAGCTTCCACCGATTCGGTTATAGGTAAGATTACCAATGGCTGCTTGTTGTTGAGGGTAGAGTTCGCCTACGGATTGCGCCAATTGAGCGCGGGTTTGTAGGACACGAACGCCAGCAATTTGCAGTGACAAATTGTGATGGTATCCTTGTTTGATTAAACCAGTTAAAACAGGATCATGAAATCCCTCCCACCAAAGCAACGGGTGACTCGGGGTTTTTTTAATGGAGGGATCTTCACTCAGCCACTGCGTCATTGCTTGTTTTTTGGGTTCTTTATAATCAGGGCCAACCATGCAGGCACTGAACAGGGAGCAGATAGCGATTAGCGTGAGAGGGCGTTGATAATTCATCCTGAGTCTCAATGTCCCGTTCATGTATTCGCGGGAAGTCCTTTATTGCTCCAGGGTAGCATGGAATGGATGTTTAACAAACCAATTAAACATCAGTGGCTATTTGATAAAGGCAGCGATCCTAGTACCCGCTTAACCTAAGATAGGCTGGGCCTCGGCCCAACCACAAACAAGAATCCCCGCTGTTGCTCTCAAAGACCACCCTGTGGTACAAGAGTAGATAACGTTTTATCCTGGACGATCTTCTTGTTTCTGGACGAACAAATCATACAATACACTGCGTTGGATGCTTGGTTTTCGAGCCCACAAGGGGCGCGTGTTGCTGTGGCGTTTTCGGAAGAATTGAACGCCATGGGTGAGCATTTTATAGGCGACCATCTGCTGCAAATGGGGTGCTGCGGGGAAAACCCTTGGTTGGATGGGCTGTATTGCCGACACAAATGGATTGCAGATCCGCGGCTGGTTTTAGGCAAGACATCAGTGCTATCTTCGATGAGCTTATTGCCGATAGCAAGAGACAGCATGGATTGCGTGATCGCTCCGCTGACCATGGAGGCCATTGGTCGTCATAAAAATCCACTGGATGAGATAGATAGGATTTTAAAACCGATGGGATTTGCAGTTTTCTTTGGGGTGAATCCCTGTAGTTTTTGGGGGGCAGCCTGTCGGTGGGGCGCTTTTGGATTGAATCAACCAGCACTTCTATCCTCTTTCTCTGTCAAACGAATGATGATGCAACGTGGATATAGGCAATGTGCCTTCAGTAGTTTTTATTACATCCCCCCTGTGACCCATCCTTTTTTGATCAAAAACCTGAGCTTTTTTAATGAAATGGGCAAAATGATATGGCCCTTTCCTGCTGGATTTTATTGCTTGATTGTTCAAAAGTATCAAGCCTGTTCGCCATCGCTCCTTTTGGATCGTGTCAAAAGCACGGCACGTATGCAGCCTACAGCACTGGCTTAGGACGGTACTTTTTTGTATACTCCTCCCTCAACTTCGATACCTGCTGTATTAAAAAATGAGAACCAAGGTGTCATAAGAAAGGGCTGCTTGATCATGACTGTTCCAGAAAACATCAAACACGTATACGATACCGCGACTTGCTTGTACACCACCAAAGAGGTGGAAGCCGCTTTGGACCGCATGGCGATTGAAATTACGAAACAATTACAGGATACAAACCCTATCATCTTATGTGTGATGGTAGGTGGATTGGTGCCCATGGGCAATTTGCTACCGAGGTTGGATTTTCCGTTGGAAGTGAACTATGTTCATGCCACGCGATATCGGGGAGGGCTCAGTGGGGGTGAACTGCATTGGAAAGTGCGACCCAGTGTTGAGTTAGCAGGTCGAACCGTGTTGGTGGTGGATGATATTCTTGATGGCGGCGTGACATTGGCTGGAATTTTAGAAGAAGTAAGAAAAATGGGTGCACGTGATGTATTGAGTGCGGTATTGGTGGATAAACACCATAAACGGGTTGAAAACGGGTTGATGCATGCTGATTTTGTGGGTCTTGAGGTGGAGGACCATTATATTTTTGGGTATGGCATGGATTATCACGAATACTTGAGAAATGCTCCAGGGATTTTTGTAGTGTCCTAAACGGCACTGGTGTGAAACGGGATCAGTGCCTGAGTGATTTGTTGATATAATTCAGGTAACCATCGTGGTTGGGCAAAGGGAGAAGTGGCTGGTTTGGAGTGACGTAAGTCATTGGGTGCGATGATCAATTGTACGTGACTCAAGCCCACCCGCCGAACCAGTAAAAACAGTTGATCAATGGCTTTGTCGCCTACGGCCAGGCATCCAACTGACATGGATTTTCCATGTAAAAATATATCGCCCCCGATCAGGCTGCGTCCATCTTTACTTGCTTGTAGGCGATCAAAGTTATTGGGATAATTGATCATCATGGACAAATGCATCGCACTGAAAGGATTCAGTGTGGTTAACCGGTATACGCCTTCAGGAATTTGACGATCGCGCTCTTTGAGTTTTGGCCCCAATCGACCGCTGAACGCAGTTAATGGATATTTGCGAATATAATGCCAGGGTTGGTCGGTATCCTTGGCCCATAGTTGGACTTGCCGTTCTTGTTTGAAAGCTAAAAGAGCAATGTCTTTCGGGGGGTAACTGACCTGTGCTTGAGCAAAAAAGCGGACTAGCTCTGGTTCAGTGGGCAAACCATAACGACGGATGGCGC
>CAMBHM010000157.1 GCA_945867185.1 Legionella genomosp. 1 | reverse complement strand
AATAAAGTGGAGGTTTTCGATTTTAACCAGGCTTGTTTAAGTTTAGCACCGGGCGCAAGTTGTACGTTACAATTGATTTCATACGTGACGGACGCTATTGCTTCCACTCCGTTAACGATTCGCGGTGCGAATACTCGTGACAAGGCCGCAACGGCATCCGTCACACCTGCCATACCCTCCGCTTCATATCAGAATTTATTTGAAGATGTCTTAATAGACGCTGACATTTGGGCAGAAGAACCGAAAATTATGTCCGCTGAATTTAATTTTGAAGGCATCGAAGGGGTCAATGGCACAGAACAGGATGTCATATATGCTGGCGGTGCATGGAATATTGTGACAACACCTGATGCGCCCTATGGGGCCTATACTTCTTCTATTACACCTGATAATGCGGCCTATTCATTTGGTTATCCTACTTATTATTCTGATGCATTCCCAGTGTGCTTTAGTTGGCCAGTATTGCCCAGTACGGTGCATGTTACCAACTTTGAATTACTTTTAAATTCGGGAAAAACCGTAGTGCCTGAAGTCGTTTCACTGGTCCCCAATGAGTATTACAACCAGCGCAGCTGTGTGGTGTTATTTGGAAAATTTGGGAATCGGATTCCCCCTGGCGAAGTCGGCTCTGTTTATCCTTTAACCGTAACCATAGTCAATCGGGGCCACGAGCTGCAATTGGTTGGATTAGGTCAGCAGATCGTCAGTGCAGTTGGGTTAACGAAGACGTGTGGCAATTCATACCGCACAAACGCGGGGCCTTACCTAACCGCCGCTAAATTACGAAGAGAATCCACCGCAGGTCAGTTTGGTCCAGCGGGGTTTAATGCGGATTTCCCTAATGGCGGAATCGCTTTATACGGTGCTGATGCCCAATATCGATTACGCGTCTATACCACAGAGGGATTTTCCACCAACGGCGTGTCAAGCTTATTACCCACAGATTATGGTACTTTCTTTAGAGTCAAGGTGGTTGCAGAAGGGAAAACAACGTATCTTTATAACGTAAACATCCCCTATAAAATTCCAGGGTATGGTACCATTGAAGTGGTTGGATTAGCTAGTTTAGGAAAAGCAGGAACCCCATTAAATGACGCTTATATCTCCCGAACAAACAACTATATCGATATTATCCTCAAAGGGAATGAAGCTGCTGTCCAAAAAATTACGCAAGTCGATATTCCGACCACAGGGATTAATCCTGCGACTCATCTCCCTTATCAACGCATCTACAATTCCGGAGGGCCAGGAAATAACCCAACCCCCGGCATATTCTACTCTAGCCCTGGCCCAATTGTAGAGATCCCTGTGACCATGGCGTTGGATGATCCATTAACGGTCACTTATCCATAAGGATCGGAAGGATTACCTGCTCTAATGATATACAAGCACAAGTTGAACTCATCGAGATAACAGGTTAAATTGTACGCTGATTCATCTAAAGGACTAGATACGCCCATTTCCTTATAGCGATCGGCGTTAGTTGATCTAGCGTGAAATAACGCCAGATAGGTTTTTTTATTTGCAAGCCAAGCTGATTTTGATTATCATGCCGTTCCCAATCATTTCACATTAGCCTCATATGCCTCATCTTTTGCTTCGTAAAACCGTTATTAACTGGTTCACCGCATCCTTGGTAGATGTTCACGAACCCTTAACAACACATTTATCCGAAGGCCTTGCCGCTTTTCAAGGACTTCATCTCGATGATGAAAGATTACAATCACAGCAATTGTCAGGTTGGTTATTGTCAGTTGAAACCAAACTCACGACACACCCTCATTTTCAGGATCTAAGAAAACTCATCCTGGTTTTCTTGAACATCAGAAAGGCAATTCATGGCAAAGTCTTGCTCGGATGGTTTGCCGAGGCACTCTCTGAAAATCCACAGAGGTTCGATGTCATTCAGGCTCTGGTCGTGAATCAAGATGATTGTTCCCACCCCATTACAGCCAAAAAAACACTCATGTTGCGCGAACTTATGCCTATTGTATCGGCAAGTCCAATACACCGATTGGATCTGATCACGCACTTCCATAACACCCTGGTAGACCAACCCTTAAAAAATGCGGTGCAGCGCTTAACCTCTCGTGGCAACTCACTGTGTTTGCATCATCTTCAATTGCTAGCAGACACAGCCAGCGATTCACGCCACACGATGGCCATGATCGGATCCAATCTTAAAAACCTAGTCGACAATATCCTTCAGTTGAAACCTCATGAACAGGGCTTTCTGAGCTCAAAAAATAGTCGAAATTATTATCTTTCCCTCGTCAAAGTCTTTAACCGACCTATCAAAGTATTGATTGACTTTCAACATCACCCCTATTTTCCTAAGTTTCAGGACATCTTCTGCAACACAGAACCCACACCCGATTTTTTGGCGGCAATGGGTTCATTGATTGCTTTTAAACTGTTTGACCCTGAAGATGAGTTACCTCATCTCTTAAAGCAATCAAGTCATCCCCACTTCTTCGCCCACATCCTTCAAACACTTTTAAATGAAAGGGCAGATAAACACAACATCCTCATCCTCATGAGAAAACTCCTGGATATTGAAACTGACACATACCCTCATAACCTACAAGCCATCATTTCCTATTTGATGTCAGAAGATCACAATCTGCTGTATCGGGAAATAGATCATGCCGTCGAAGCCATACACTCGTTCACCATTTTAGCAGAGCTCAACATCCGAAAACTGCCTTTGCAAGATCCCGTATTTTTTCAAAATTTGCGGCTTCTAAACGACAGTGACAAAGAAGATATCCAAGGGTATATCCTTGCTGAACAAGATCTTTTTAAAGGACGCCTACGCAAGTTTCATCGTCATTGGCACCTGGCTTTTCAAGCCGATCTCCACAGAACGTTAACCATCCGCGAGAAACGTGAAGAAAGTGCCGATCAACTGCTCAAAGCTTTCGCAGAAGACCCGACCATGACTTATTGGTTAATGATCATCCAAACATTGGAAACCGAGGGACGCAGTCGAAGCTTTTCATTGATGTGTGATGGATTGACTTTCCTGTTGCAAACTGAAGCAGTTACAGCTCAAAGTTTGGTCAAAACTTACTTCTTCAATCTGAGAAATTATCGCAACATCTACCCTTACCCAAACGCAGCGTTGCTACAATCTACGGCTTTTTCCCCTCTAGACTTGCATATTTCGGCCCTCTTGACGCAGCATCATCCGAAACTTATCCACTCACCCCCATTAAAAATACATCCAACCCTTTTCATTGAATTTCAAACCTTATTGGCTGAATCTCGCAATCTGGTTCAGCTTCTCCCAAGAATCCTTGACTTATCCATTGAACCTGAATGGGCTGCTTTCGTAAATCGTGTTCGTCAACTCCCATTTTATCAAGATCTACCCATTGAATCCTACAAGAAGGCTTTGATGCAACCTTTTATAGAGGACACAAAACACACCGTACGTTTGACCTTGCTCTGGGGTCTCACTGAAGAAATATGGGAAATGTTAGGTTATCCCTCTTCTGTATCTTTGCCACCTTTGGCGCCTTATAAGCATTGGCCTTCAGAAGTCTATGACATCGTCGATGCCCAACCCATCCTTTGGGACGATGCGCACCCTTCCAGCGATGCCATCGCAAGTCAACTCACCACGTTGATACATACGGCACGGCAAATGGGATTTGACGGCATTCTGCGTGGAAAAGTCATGGCTGACAGCATTCGTGTTTTGGAGTGT
Organism: Legionella genomosp. 1; assembly: GCA_945867185.1. Classification (GTDB taxonomy): domain Bacteria; phylum Pseudomonadota; class Gammaproteobacteria; order Legionellales; family Legionellaceae; genus CAMBHM01. The sequence continues at coordinate 343 of CAMBHM010000157.1, read as the reverse complement.
TTACGTTTCATCAGGATGAATCAGCGATTTTTAGAATTTGCCCATTCCCATCACGCGAGCCAAGATTCAAATATCCTGTCAGCGATTTTTTCATCAGAAAAAGATAGGTTCGAACATCATGTGATAAGAGATCCTTATAACAATGTTTCAATACATCTCTATCAAGAGCGAGAATGGGCTTTTGTCCTATCTCGTGAACCCTCACCCCTTGAAAAACAAGAGGCCATCCATGCCGGAAATATCTTACTCATCCAAAGAAGAGAAGCTTTATTCATGGGTTACACATCGAATCCTGATAAAATCTATTTAGAAATTCAAGTTGACCCTAAAGAAGGGATCACCA
>CAMBHM010000156.1 GCA_945867185.1 Legionella genomosp. 1 | reverse complement strand
AGACGCTCCATCCCGTTCATGCACTCCCTGTAGATAAGCCTTGTGATAAAGCAGATTGGCGTTGCCATGGCCTCTTTTATTTTACTGGGGGTTACGTATGGGTTCAATAGCAATATGACCCCTTTTCTGATGGTAAATTATTATCCAGTTTAAAATATTCTGCTATAATCAGATCACTGGTGTGTTTTATGGCCACATAGATGAAAATATTTCTATATTACACTGAAACACAAAGCAAAACCTTGTACGGTGATACAGGAACCTTCGATGTGATGCGCTATATCCAAGGATTTAGCCGTTTCTGGCGATTGGATGGATTCGCTAAGGTTTCTAAGCCAAAAAAGTTGGTTCTATCTGATTGGAGTGCTGAAACATGGTCGAACGATAAAATAGAGAGGGTGATAAAGGCGCTCGACCAATTGCTAGATGAAGGGTTTGAAGTATATATCTCACAGGGAGAAGAGCTCCATTCCTTGAAAAAAGAGGCTTTAGCAAAAACACTTAAATCGTTGGCCTCTCGTCAACGAATCACCCCGAAGCATCCCGATGATCTCATACGACAAGCCGTCAAAGCCCATAAAATTCGTCGAGATGAGCTTTATTTTTTAGATGATCATGGGTTACGACAAGTGCTGGAGTCGGTCGAAACCCCAACACCAAAGCGCCACTTACTCTTTAGCGACTTAGAAGCAATAGAAAAAGAACCTGATGTGACGCGTAGAGAATCAAGATTGGAACAGCTCATGGCCGTGCTGTTAAAATCAAGACCGCCTTTAACTGCCATTCTCAATGACTTATCCATGAAACAGGATGTCAGTTGGCTTTTGGCGTATTTTATAAAGCACTATCCAAGCATACCAGTGAAGCAATATAAAGAAAATTGTCTGTTAGAAGGACGTGCAGCACTTGATTTGGTGGAAGCTATTAGCAGGCAAGAAAAAGACGCGCTATCGAGGATCTCTTCGGTGAAGCATCTAAAATTAAAAGATTGCACACTAACTGCCTCTCAATTAGAACTATTGCTTAAACACACGCCTTATGTTGAAGACATTACTTTGGATGATTGCATCATTAAAGAAGGCGCTTTTTCTGAAGGTAAATTAGTCCTATCTAAAGTGTTTCATATTGAGATCACAGGAGAAAAAAGTGATATCAGCGAAACCACTTTAAGCTCTCTGTTGATGAGCTGCAATAAACGTCGTTTTGTTTATCTGAGAGAGGGTCTTACAACTATTAGGATGTTGCAAGAGGGATTGTCTTATTCTAACGTTTTATCGATTGACTGTTTCAAGGCAAAAGGATTAAAAGCCCGAGCTGATGTCATTAAAACATCAACTGCTTTACTCGAGAGCTTTGGATCAAGCTTTAGTGATATTTCTTTTTATAATCTTATACAGTGTATTGATGGCGTTAACACACTGCGAGATCTGTATTTAGCAGGTTGTTGCTTAACAGATGAGGTAGACAAGGCGTCCTTCAAATTAAAAGGCATCTGGTTTATGAATCTCAATCAGAGTGAGATCACGCCAAAAAATTTCAAGATGTTGGTGGAGGGCACCACCATATTACGTAGACTTTCCTTGTGTCATTGTCAGGTGTTGTCGCAAGATTTTGAAATTGACAATCGTGTGTGGGCATCTCTTGAAGTCATTGACCTCGATGGGCGTTATCTCACGATAAAACACCTTAAGACTATTTTGTCGGCAGCGCCTCACTTGAAGCAATTGCAGATACTGTATCCAGAGCACTTGGCACTGACTCCTGAATTAAAAGATCGTATCGATGCTATCAACAAACAGGCGTTTCCCAGTGATCTCGAGTATACAAAGTGTACAAGAAATAAACGCCCAGTCCCTACAAACCTTCAAACACTCGAAACAATGCCATCCACAATACCCTCTGCTGATGCGCCATCTCTATCTAAGGACAGTCCTATCCAGGATACAGTCCACGATCCAGCGAAGTCAAAAGTATTCACTCCACCTTCTGAGGACGCCGATTTTACCTATAAAGGTTTGAACAAGACCAAGAATCAGGGCATGATCATTGAAAAACTATCGCAATATCTCCAATTTCAGTCCACAGAACCTCGTGTCATTGCCAAACTCCAAGTGGGGATTTGTGAGTCATTGACCCGTTATTTTTTAGAGCATGCTATCGATGACTGGGATCGGATGATAGAAGCCATTTCCAGTTGGGATGGAACAAAAGAGACCATGACGACAGTCTCTCCTGTTTTCAAAGAGTTGTATGAAAAGTATGTTCAAGAGAACCCGCTCCCCCTCCCTCAATATCTGGGTGATAATTTATCCTCGTTTTTAACCCATTCAGAAGCCACCTCTTGCCTGTTAAGAAACCCATGGCATGCTATTTCTATTCGACGGAAGAGGGATGGTTTTTGGGAGATTTATGATCCCAATTATGTTGCTGGGTATCGCGTGGTTCCAGCTTCTCAGTTGTTAGAGGCTATTCATTTGGCGCTTGGACCATTGGTATTTGTATATTCACAGGAGGTGATCGTTCAGCCCCGTGTGGACAACACCTCCTTATTTCTAGAGGAGGGTGGGTTGTTGGCTTTGCATAACATGCTTGATCCATCCTTGTTAATCGAACAATTGAGCGCAGCAGGCGATTTTTCAAAACAGGCGTTAGATGGTTTATTGTTTCGTGATAATAAGGGTATCCCTGCTTGGGTCAAGGGGTTTAAAAACAGCAAGTTAGCGCAGTTAACGCAACAACTCATCGCGCAGTTTATCAAAAAGAATCCGAAAGATTGGAAATCCCAACTAGAAACAAGCATGGCATGTTTAGAGGCACTTGATAGACATTTCTTGATTGATGGGATTGTAAGAGCATCCATTGATGCAGAGCCCAGTCCTGTTGTAGCTGTAGTTAGAGACATTCCACATTTAACACGATATTTTGAGGACCAACTTCAAACTTGGGAGACAGAAAAACCGGGAGGATTTACTCTTCTTAGCTACGCTCAAGATTGCTTAAAAGAAATTGGGAAGAAACGATTGATCGAGCTGTCTTGCAAAGACGATGTGCGTGCAATGCAACAGGCCTTACAAAAAAACTCAAGTCGTCCAGTCTTTTACATTCATTCCCCAGACGAACTGATTTGTTCTAAACCTTGGATTGAACGAGGGGCTGATAATGAAGGGATCCTCCATAAGGGTCCGGGAGGGGCACTCTATCGTTTCTTGATGGAAAACCAAGACCAAGCCCCCATCCTTATTGTGAATTATGATGCATTCACGCCTGAAGAATTGGTGCGCTGTAATGGGTTGTTGGATAAATCGCCCAGTGCTGATGGCGTTTTGTTGCCAGACGGAACCTCTGTTATTGGTCTTTTGAATATCAATCAACCGGACTGCTATCAAGGGTCAGATTTTTATTCTCGGTTTGATAAGCGACACAGACAGCCGATCACCAGTCATTCCTTGGAAACAAATGTCTTGATACTGCCTATCGAAGAAAAAACGCCGGTACCGCTCCATGAAGAAGACATTCCATCTGATGCAGCTGATACACCGTATGTTATTGATCTTTGTCACTCGAGTGCATGGAAAGAAAAGTTATTAGGGCGTTGGACATTACAAGGGGATCGACTGATCTTCCAGGAAGGAGAACTGATCAAAGCATTGAATTCTAAACGAGCCATCGAGATTAGAAATGGGTTGTGGGAAGATGATGAATTCAATCAATTTTGGCATCAAGCTTATCTAACTGGAACAGTCGATCATGGTGCAATTGCTTTTCCGAAAGACCAACGCATGTTTTCTCGCGAGGGCTACCCTTGGAAAGATCTCATCAAACAGGTACGAGTAGAGCGGGGCACACCAAATCTTCCTGTGTTAAATCCGAGCTCTGTGGAAAGCTTTTATTCTAGATATTCAGTGGAAGGGGCCTTGCTGAAGTCCCTGCCCGGCTTAATCGAGCAATCCACCGGGAAAACACTCACAGTGACCATGACTCATAAGTTGTCTGTTGATGAGTGGGCTCGATTGCTGCTTGCTTGTAAAAAACACGCTGTTCAACTGCTTGTTCATT
>CAMBHM010000155.1 GCA_945867185.1 Legionella genomosp. 1 | reverse complement strand
GATGTTTTTGAATCGGGATAAACCTATTCCTTATGAAGATGCGTCGGCCCGTATTCTGACAGCGGGCTTGTTAGGGTCTAATTATATAAGCATCGTTCCGGGATTTGAGGATGCAGCCAATACGGCGCACCCGTATTTGCGATCAGGGGATGTGATTGCAAAAACACAAGAAGCCATCATTCTTGAAAATTTGATTGGTCAACTTTTATTTAACATTAAAAAATAGGTGACACATGACTATATTAAAATCGGCCACAGTCATTGTTTCGCCCTGTTTAACCAGCGATTTGGAGCTTCGCTCGCATGAACTGGTTAAACAGGGCGAAACAATGACTCTTGCTTTAAAATTCATACTCCTTGTTGTGATGTGTGCGTTGTCTTCGATGCTTTGGGCACAGTCGTCGCCGATCCCTATGTTGGAAGGTACGTCGAATCAAATCATTACGACGTTAAAGCAAAATAAATCGCATCTGAAGAATAACCACCAGGTGATTTATCAAGCGGTGGAGCACTATTTATTACCCCATGTTGATGTGGTGGGTATGTCGCGATCGGTGTTAGGACGTATGGCTTGGAACAAAGCTTCTGCTGCTGAAAGACAGGAGTTCACGACGGTGTTTACACATCTGGTGATTCGCACGTATGCGAATCCTTTAGCAGAATATACAGATGAGACCGTTACATTTTTACCTGTAAGAGCAGCAGCGGCGTCTCGTTTTATACGAGTGAATAGTGTGATTGTGCGATCAAATGGTCAGAATATTCCATTGACTTATAGTTTGGTTGCTAAAGGAGAAGCTTGGAAGATTTATGACTTGAGTGTGGAGGGGGTCAGTTTGCTCCAGAGTTTCCGATCTCAATTTGGACAAATTTTACAAAATACGTCGATGCAAGATTTGATTCGACAAATGCGTAGCAAGGAGGCGTAGATGCCTGCCTTGGTGTTCAAACCATCGTCTTGCCTTACCTTTGATACGGTTCAAAAGGACAGTCAGCGGTTGTTGGCATTATTAAAGGTAGAAAAGGGGCAAAGCTTATGTCTTGATTTGCACGAGGTTGCACAGTGCGACAGTGCGGGTCTTGCGTTTTTAATTGAAGCGAAACGAGTGTGTCAACAGTATAAAAAGACCTTCTTGATTGAAGGACTTCCCGATGTTATTTCAGCATTGGCAGTATTTTGTGGGGTTGATACGTTGTTGTTGGAGAAAGCATGTTAAGTAATGAACAATTAGCCGCTCATTTTCAAGCGGTAGACGGGGTGATCCATGTACAGGTTGAGGGGGATGGACATCATTACCAACTGACTTTGGTATCGGATGTCTTTGCAGGGTTATCACGATTGGCGCGTGAGCGTTGGGTGTACGGGCAACTGGGGGACTATGTCACGTCGGGTCGTTTGCATGCGTTGTGCATGCAAACCTGGACAGCGATAGAATGGGAGAAACATCATGGATAAATTGATCATCAATGGTGGTAAACCGTTGCGTGGAGAAGTGATGATTTCTGGGGCTAAAAACGCGGCTTTGCCTATTATGGCTGCAACGTTGTTGGCCAGTGATATTGTGACGATAGCGAATGTTCCTCATCTGAAAGATGTGACTACCATGATGGAACTCTTGGGGCATTTGGGTGCACAATTGCTCGTTGATGAGAAGATGAACGTGCAAGTGGATGCTTCTCATGTGAGTGAGTTGGTAGCCCCTTATGACTTAGTAAAAACCATGCGGGCCTCTATTTTGGTGCTAGGACCCATGTTATCTCGTTTCGGACAAGCGGATGTGTCGTTACCAGGAGGCTGTGCAATTGGCACACGACCCGTTGATTTACATTTGAAAGCATTGAAAGCCATGGGTGCTGATATCGCTGTGAAGAATGGGTATATCAATGCAAGCTGCAAGCAAGGTCGATTACAGGGTAAAACGCTGGTGTTTGATACGGTGACGGTGACCGGTACGGAAAACATCATGATGGCGGCTGTTTTGGCTGAAGGCCGAACGGTTTTGAAGAACGCAGCAAGAGAGCCTGAAGTCGTTGATTTGGCAAATTTCTTAATTCAAATGGGTGCTCGCATCAGTGGTGCAGGGACGCATGCCATCGTCATTGATGGGGTGGATCGCTTGTCTGGGGGTAGTTATACGGTGATGCCGGATAGGATAGAAGCGGGGACTTATCTCGCAGCCGGCGCATTAACGCGGGGGCAAGTGACCGTTAGACGGGTGAAACCGGACAATTTATTGTCTATGCTTTGTAAGTTTGAAGAGGCAGGGGCAGCTATTACCATTGGGGAAGATTGGGTGACGTTGGATATGCATGGATTACGTCCTCAAGCCGTGGATATTTCAACGGCGCCTTATCCTGGATTTCCTACAGATATGCAGGCGCAATTCATGGCGCTGAATACTGTGGCAGAGGGTTCGTCCTCGGTGATTGAAACAATTTTTGAAAACCGATTCATGCATGTACAGGAGCTTCAGCGCATGGGGGCACACATTCGATTGAATGGGAATGCCGCTATGGTCACTGGTGTTGAAAGGTTAACTGGCGCTCCTGTGATGGCTACTGATCTACGTGCTTCTGCCAGCTTGATTCTGGCAGGGCTTGCGGCTGAAGGGGAGACTCATGTAGAACGTATTTACCATGTGGATCGAGGGTATGAGCGGATTGAGGAAAAATTCTCATTACTGGGTGCTGACATCAAACGGTCTGCGACGCGGTGATCACTCGAGAGTCGCTTGCCGATTATTTGTATAGGTATTTGGTGTGCGACGAATTTTCTGATTATGCGCCAAATGGCATGCAAGTTGAGGGCTGCTCTGATATTCGTCGTATTTGTACTGCTGTCACTGCTTCTGAATCAGTTATTCAAGAAGCGATTGCGATGAAAGCCGATGCGCTTCTTGTACACCATGGGTATTTTTGGCGGGGTGAATCCTCTGTTATTGTTGGCATGAAACGCCGCCGTATTGCTTTGTTGTTGGCGGTTGATATGTCGCTATTTGCTTACCACTTGCCATTAGATGCTCATCCTTTGATAGGGAACAATGCGTATTTGGGCCAGTTGTTTGGAGTGTGCTCTGTGCTGTCGCATGCGATAGGATCTACTCCACGATTATTGTGGTCTGGTACATTGGATACCCCCATGACTGCAGAAGATTTTGGTGTGTTAATCGCTACACAGTTGGGACGCTTGCCGTTACATGTGGCCGGGTCAAATAAGTTGATTCACCGTATCGCTTGGTGTAGCGGTGGGGCCCAAGATTATATTGAGAACGCTCATCAACTGGGAGTGGACGCTTATATCAGTGGCGAGATCTCTGAACGTACTTATTATCAAGCGAAAGAATTAGGCCTACATTATTTTGCAGCCGGCCACCATGCTACTGAGCGGGGTGGAATAAGGGCGCTTGGTGACCATTTGGGTATGCAATTTCAATTAGAACATCAGTTTATTGATAGTGATAATCCGGTGTGATCAAGGTTTAGGAACCCTATCACCAGGTGCGCACTCCAAACGCCAGTATCTCTAAAAAGTTGACTTTTTTGTTTGTGTGTAATACTATAAAAAGTAAGAGTATTACTCTTCTAGGGGGGGGTATGACGTTATGCAGATCACAAGTAAGGGTCAGGTTACCATTCCTCAAGAGATCCGCGAGCAATTTGGCTTATTACCAAGATCAGAAGTACAATTTAAAATTGAAAATAATAAAGTTTATCTTGTTAAAATGAAAGAGGAGGATAATCCGAGGGGCAAACATCTCATTCAAACAATGAGAGGAAAAGGGAATGTAATGCTCTCTACCGATCAAATCATGGCACTGACTAGGGAATGAAAAAAATACTTGTAGACAGCAATATTATTTTGGATATCTTTACGGAGGATCCTCAATGGTATAGTTGGTCTTCTGAGAAATTAGCTTCCTATGTGGAGCATACTGCACTCTATATTAATCCAATCATTTATGCTGAGGTCTCGATGAGGTTTACGCACATAGAAGCCTTAGAGAAATCGTTACCTACGGATTATTTTGGTTATCAACCATTGCCCCGAGAAGCTGCCTTTTTAGCTGCAAAGGTTTTCTTAAAGTATAAAAAAAACGGGGGAGCCAAGCATTTTG
>CAMBHM010000154.1 GCA_945867185.1 Legionella genomosp. 1 | reverse complement strand
ACTAGAGGTTGATAATTACAAAAAATTTAAGGCTTTGGTTGATGATTGGAAGAAAACGGCAGCAAAAATGGTGAAATTAAAAATGGATTTGGCAAAACAATCAAAACCAAAATCCAAATTAGGGTCCTGAAAACTCGGTACTCTCAAGTCCTTTAAGCTTCTCTACATATTCAAAACAGGTCTGATCAAATTCGCGTTCTAGCAATCTATATTGCTCTTCTCTATCCCATGTTTTCTGGTATTCATGCACGTTTTTTTGTACACTTGGAGCCGGCTCTGGTAATTGACCTTTTTGTTCTAATATCTTAATATTTTCTTCGAACACTCTGAAATGAACCGACTCATCCCATATTGCATGTTTCATGGTTATACTAATGACACTTAGACCATTATAACTGATAGTCTCGGTTGAAATCTCTCCGCCAGTCTTTTCAACGGTAAAATTTGGATCATCAGGCAACGCCAATCTACACCAACGCTGACCTGCTTCATCAAGCGCAACAGCCGATGGGTCGATATTCAATTTACCTAATAAAACAATCTGTTCATAAGAAGGTTTTGAATCTCTTCCTTTTCCTATTATTAAGCTTCTTGGCATGATAACTCCTTAAATTTAAAATTCATACTGGGATTATAGCACATATTATACAAACTGATTAAATAACAACACCTCGGGTATATACTATTGACGCAGCCCTCTCAAAACAGATACAATTGCGCATATTTTATTCTTGGTGAGCACAATTAATCTTTCCTCACCCAAACTCTGACGCAATGGATTGAGAGTCAAGCGGAGTAATTGTATGCCAAAGCCCCTGTCTCTGACTTCATTATTTACAGATCTGCCCACAGAGGCCCCGGCTTCTTGTGATCACTTTTTATTCCTATTAGGCAGCAGCACCCTCTATACCCCAACTCCCACCGTAGGCCGAGAATATCTACGTGGGGAAACGCTCTCCTATACAGCACAAGTGATCGTATCCCTACTAAAAGAAACGCCTGAAGCCATCACACCGCTTCCGCCTGGAGATGCACGTGCTTTTGGATCACTCTCTGTTGATCTACTAAACGGGCCATCGGCCCTCGGTAGCGAAGTGGGATTACGCATCGCACAAAGCATTTTTTTAGTCCTTCATGCGGTACTTCGTGGCAAGCTTACACTACAAATCGTAGGCCACAGCCGGGGGGCTGTTCAAGCACTGTTGCTTCTGCATGAGATTCAACGAGTCACGACAGCGTTACGAGACACACCAGCGACACCCTTGAGGACCATTCTTCTCGACACCCCTTGCGACTACACACGAGCCGCAATAACTCGGTTTTTTCCAGTAAGCCCCGATCCCACTGAAACCAGTGCACAACGAAGCCAACTATTAGATTGCTTAAGCAAACTAGTCATGAATTCTTTTTTGATTGATCCCGTGCCGGGTGAAACAGACGTGACCCTGATTGGATCCCATTTCAGCTGGCGTGATAAACGCATTCATCAAGCTCCACCAGGTAGGCATCATGAGCTCATCTTGTGCCGTGACGAACGATCGTTAGGATTTTATCCCGTTTTACCTGAAGGCATGCGCCCCTTGATCATGCCAGGTCATCATGGAACTCCCAGCGGAAATCGTTTTACTCAGACCCTGGATGATTTACAAGAAGGTTTCTCACGATTCGATACCGGAACTGTACAAAATTTAACACTGGTGAAGCTCCTTCATTTTATCGATCACACCACTCCTCTCTGTCGACCGCCCTTTCCAAACATCCACTTAGCTCATACAGAATTAGATCGGATTACCAATGACTATCTTACGACTGATTCAAGGGTAAGGAATGACTTACTTCTTCGACATTACCAATCAGTACTTGAGAGCAATCCCGCTTATCTTGAGTTCTCAAAAACCTCTTATGCCCCACGTCTACTCACCTATTATGGACGATTCACAGCAGAAGATGGTCACCGATTGATTCGGCAAGCAGCAGGTTATTGCTCTATGAGCCGGCTGATTCATCATAACCCCTTTGTCAATGACGAACACATCCAACTGCTGATTTCAAAATACATCCCGTCTTTGAAAGAATGGTCTGATCAACCAGACAGGCAGGTCGCCGTCATTAGTCAACAGTTAATCGAAATGATTGACGCGTTATCCTCTCACCGCAGTGAAGCGTCCCCCCCTTTAAAAACCATCATCGAAAACACTGAAGGTCGAAGCATTTATATTCACAGTTTCTCTCTAGCCATCGAGGAGATTTGTCAGGCTTATTTACAACATCCTCTTCATGAAGAAGGCAAGGCTCGTTTGATTGCAATCATCAGCCACCCTTTTGAAATCTTAAGACGTGCTAAAGAGAACGCTGATTTAATCGCCTATCAAGATTTTCTAACCGAATGCCTTTCTGTCTTACAAGAAGGTGTCAAACAAACGATCGGCGCGCATGCCGACTCAGTGATTCAACAATGTCGATCGATTCAAGAAGAAGTGCCTGAAATGCCGAGAGAAAGCATCCTGGCAAAATTAGAGCGTATTCAAACTCTGCATATCACAGCACGCGGATTACAAGACAATATTCCACGCTTACAAGCATTAATAGGGATGACCTCGCTAGCAAACAAAGCGGCTGATCTTACAGCCTACAGTACTGCCTTGATCAAAGCAGCAGGCCTCATTCTTAAAGTCAATCAGACCGATCTTGCCACCCCCCCTCCTATGCTTGATGGCTCATTTTTTCAAATGATAAAAGCAGAAGCCATCGCTCTTGGTGCCAAATCACCTGAGATTTGTAGCTTAGAAGAAAGGCAAGCAGAGACTATCCAAACTCTATCCTCTATCAATACTGCGCTTAAAACACCTCATGAAGCCCATTGTATCTGTCTGATAGAAGGCAAACTCAATCCATTAACAACGGCCTATCTGCGACATTTACGCGACAAAGCTAACCAACTAACCTCCGTACATCGTTCAGATGATATTGATACGCTCATCGAGGAAGTGATCTTCGAAGATCCAAAATCGCAGGATGCGTACAACAATATTCGAGAAAAGTTTTCCACTATTTTCAACGCCCATCAAACATTGCAATTCTCACAAGACTTACCTAGTGCACGTTTCACACAATTTCTTCAGGTGCTCACAGACAAAGAAGCCACTCTTAAACTTCATCGAGATCCTGCTTGGAAAGCCTATTTCAAAGCTTGTCTTGCTGTCGTTTCCATCCTTGTCACGGGTGTTGTTCCAGGTATTGTGGGTCTTGCTGTTTACACGCTATCAACCAAAAAGTCACCTTGGTTTTTTGCCCATAGTCATGGCGAACAATTTATTGAAGAAGCAAGAAGTTTACAAATCAGTTAGAGATCCCCGAACTGCGCCTGGATAAGATTCTTTAATAAACCACAATGCAAGCACCAAACTTGCAAAATAACAGCAAGGCATCACCAATAATGCGTGTTGATAGCTTTCAACCATATAAGAAGAAACACCTCCTACAACACGTAATCCGGAGCTGTGCTGTAGCATAACACCCACTAAAGGCTGAAAAATAGCGCCGCCTAGAAGAACTGACAAATTATTAAATCCTGAGGCAGTACCGACCAAATGCCCAGGGTTATTGTCTTTGACAACAGCAAAACTAACCGTTTGCCCACTGGCACCAAGACCCAGCACAAAAAGTACGCCATACATCCAAACCAACGGTACAGAAGGCACATATAGAAGCACGATTGTCGCCGATAGTCCGAACAATGAGCTGATAATCAATGCCAAACGTCGGCTGCTACATCGATCACTCACCCACCCCAACAAAGGGCTGCCAATCCCAATGCCAAGCCAAATCATGCTACACAATCCCGAAGCAACCAACACACTGGTATGATATTTTTCTTCTAAATAGGGCACTCCCCACAAGGCTGCAAACACCGCAATGGGCGTCCAAATACAAAAAGCATAAGCACCTGTCAACCAGGTATACGATTGCCGACACACTTCAAGCAAACGCCGTCCCTCATCCCGGAAACTACGAACCGGTAAGGACTGCGTGGGTTGATGCGGGTAATCTCTTATTAAACACCATAAAAGTCCTGCCAACAGAAACCCCACCCCTGCCAAAATAAAGCTCGCATGGCGCCAGCCC
>CAMBHM010000153.1 GCA_945867185.1 Legionella genomosp. 1 | reverse complement strand
CATCAAGGAATTGTGGCGCATTCCAGAGAGGCAACATCAGCAAGGCACGGTCATCCACACGCTAGGCTGGCCACTGGATAAAGCAACCTATGGTGGTTCCTTCATTTATCATTTGTCTGATCATCGAATAGCCATTGGATTTGTTGTTGGACTCGACTATAAAAACACCTGGTTGAGCCCCTTCGAGGAACTGCAGCGCTTTAAAACCCATCCTTATATCCGTACCCTATTATCACAGGGAGAACGCCTTGGTTATGGTGCTCGTGCAATCAATGAAGGGGGCTTTCAGTCGCTGCCCAAACTAACCTTCCCAGGCGGCCTGCTCATAGGTGATGCGGCAGGATTTCTCAACGTACCAAAAATCAAAGGCATTCATACGGCAATGGAATCTGGCATCTTGGCTGCAACCAGTTGCTTTGAATCCTTGTCCAGCTTATCAGATCGCCCCCAAGAACTGACAACCTATACCACGAAAATTCAACAGTCCTTCTTATGGGATGAATTATATCGTGTACGAAACATTCGCCCAGGTTTTCATCATGGGCTCTTTGCAGGCCTTGCCAATGCGGCCTTTGAAACGTATTTGTCGCATGGACACTCTCCATGGACGCTCACCTATCAGCCTGATCATTTCCAATTAGACACCGCCAAACAATCAAAAAAAATATCCTATCCAAAACCAGATGGAATATTAACTTTTGATCGCTTATCTTCAGTCTATTTATCGAATACATTCCATGAAGAAAACCAACCTTGCCATTTAGAATTATGTGATCCAGCACTCGCCATCACGGTAAATTATGACCTATACGCCTCACCAGAAACTCGCTACTGTCCCGCCGCTGTCTATGAAATAGTAGGGGAAGGAAGCAATCCAACACTACAAATCAATGCACAAAATTGCATTCACTGTAAAACCTGCGACATCAAAGATCCGCTACAGAATATCGTTTGGCACGCACCAGCAGGTGGCCCCAATTATAGCGGCCTATAAACCCGATTGTGATTTCAAGGAGATAACGGTAGACTAACCCGCCCACAAAATACGTCCCAGTGGCGCAGCTGGATAGCGCGGCCCCCTCCTAAGGGGCAGGTCGCAGGTTCAAATCCTGCCTGGGACACCAATAGAATCAATGAATTACAATAAATACCACGGCTGAAAACATATTTTCAGGGTGCAGTCAGGGTGCAATTTGAATGTGTCATCATAGTTGGAAATATAAAGTCATACCTCATGGTGTGGCGAATGATAAAACTAACTCCATACAAAACAATAAGGTTGTTGCTATACAAGTATGAAGCAGGTTTAAAACTTGGTATGGCTGAAATTTGTAGTAGTGCAGATTCAGTGAAAATTATACGCATGCATGCTCCAGGTAATAAACCTGGGTCAGGGTTTGGTATAGCCAAATTTCGTGAAATTGTTGCTTTAAGTATGACATTGGCATGCCCGGGTAAAATCATCACTGATGTTTCTACCAGTTATGGATCCCCACATTTATTTTATCTTTACATGGGCATGAGGCCTATTGCTAAAGAACGGTATTATGTTCGATATATGTACGGCACGCATGGTGAATACATATTAGAAGCTTTAGAAAATGGTGAATTACTCAGTCGATCTGATATCAGATTGTTGACTGATATGCTCAATCATGAAAAAAATCTTCAAATAAGCACCATCTCACTTGAAGAAATTGAATTTCATAAACCATTCTTATTGAGTCTTAGCGATAAAAGAATCGATTATTTACATGGTGAATACCTCCCCAATCTTTTCGAAATTTTGCAAAAAAGCGATCCACGCAATAAATTCCCAGACACCACCGATTTAGGCTCAGGTTACATGGAGTTAACCGAAGCAGGATTTGCCAGTTGGAAATTTGCGATTGAAAATAACCTTGAATTTGTTCCATCCAGGCATTGATGGGAGTTTAAAAAATGTCAATTAAAAGTTTGGGCAGTTATCAGTTATAATGCAAAAAATGTTAAACTGTCAGTTAGAACCATCCCTATTCCATGGAGCTGAGATTGAATTTAGATAAAATTTTAACCAGAAGCTCAAGCCTACATCGCCAAAATAGCCACAATCAACCTCTTCACCAAAAGCAAAACCCATAGCCCCCCCCGCACGAAGTTCAGTGAAGCGGTTTCGTCCAATGAGTCTTTTCGACAATGCGCGATCAAATCGGGTGTTTTTGCCTAGATCTTTCTGCGCGCACTGTCGAAAAGACGCTATTCATTATTAGAATACGAAAAAATTCAATGTTTCATAAATCTGAGCACGGCGCCTTTGTTGCCGCCATGTTATTAAGCTTAATCGCCACGTGTGAACTGGCGGGCAAGAACCCAGTCCACTATTTAACGGAGCTACAGAAAAACAAATCGTCTGTTTTCAAGCAGCCCCATTTATGGTTTCCATGGAATTATGAGGCAACCATTCATGACACAGAGCGAATTGCGGGGCAAGTTGCCGCCTAAACAGACCTCCAATCAGGCGGGATATAGGTCATGCTTGGGTTACCCTGATGTAACAACACTTGCAAATGCTGCGCAGAAATCGCTTTACTCGCGGCCGCATCTTGAGGCCACCAGCCCAGGCGCCCCTGTGAAAATCGTTTCATACATAACCAATAACCTTGGCCGTCGTACACTAATAATTTAATGGCCGTTCGACTGCGGTTAGTAAAAACGAACCAAGCGCCACCCATGGGATCAGCCTGTAATTTTTGCTTGCATACGGCAACGATCCCGTCGATGCCCTTTCTAAAATCCAGAGGAGCAATGCCTAGAAAAAATCGCTGCTGAGGGGTTAATTGTAGCATGGTGCCTCACTTATCAATAAACACACCATTTGTTTGATCTCGTTGATGTTCAAGCCACTCAATTTAACGGATGATGCCTGCTTGCAATCAAACTCAATGCTACATTCGCTTGCTTTATTATTAGATGCCGATAGCATGGCAAATTGTTGCGTGCATTCAACCAACTCAGGCACATTCTTTTCTGACGAGGATAACTTACTCAGCTGGGTTTTTATTTGAGTTGTGTTCAGATGCAGGTTTTTTGTGATTTGGCTAAGACTGTAATGCTTGGTTAGTGGTTCCACCAAAAGCCATAAATGCTCTGGAATAGGTTCGCGGCAATTGCGCGTCGTCCGCCATTCCTCAAATGCGTTGATAGCTGACTGCATTAAACCATTCGTAGTGATAAATTGGTGTAGCATCGATGACATCGTATTCTCCCATTGTTTAAATCAATGAGAGCAATGTATCAGTTAGGCTGGGGCTAAATCACACAAGTTTGCCGTAAGGACAGATAGCGCCGGGATAAACCGGCATGGAATCGCGAATGAAAGAGTCGTACACCGAAGGTCTAGTCAACCACGGTGACCCCGAGTCATGTGTTTATTATCGTAAGGTAGTGAATGAAGCGTTGACAGGGGCACATGCAGGCAGAGTATTGAGCCGCGAAAACAGGCAAACCAGGATGCTGACGTCGTTGTCCTGAACGGAAAGCAACATGGATAAATGCGCTAAGACAAGTATTTATCCAATCCTGCGCGGTCGTAGACCTCTAGCATGCATGGAAATTCCATGCGCGAGAACCGGGAGATCCCATCATCTTCTGTGAGAATTACAAAACAGAACGTGTTGGGAAGGTGAAAACCGAAGCCAACAATGAACGATGGTGGGAAGTCGGACAACCTCGTAGTACCTACGAAGCGGTTGAACAAAGTAAATAAAAGACGGAGGAAATCGTGGAGGGAAGGAGGTTGACCAAGGGGAATGTGATTCAACACAACACGCACCAAACACAGGGTTGGAACGATGCTGTGTCAACCGGGTTGGATCGCATACGTTTAGCAGCAAAGAAGGACAAAGATGTAAAATTCACGGCTCTAATGCACCACGTAACCATAGATAGACTAAGGAGCTCATTTAAAGCTACAAAGAAGAATGCAGCACCTGGTATCGATGGGGAAACGTGGGCAACATATGAGGTAAACCTAGAGGAAAATCTGAGTAGATTGCACCAAAAAGCACAAAGTGGCGGATATAAACCAAAACCATCACGAAGGGTGTACATACCCAAAACTGATGGGCGGTTAAGACCGCTGGGAGTTGCTTCAATAGAAGACAAAATACTACAGCGGGCAGTTACTGAAGTGTTAAATGCAATTTATGAAATTGACTTT
>CAMBHM010000152.1 GCA_945867185.1 Legionella genomosp. 1 | reverse complement strand
TATACTTAACCAAGCACATGGTAGAAAAACAACCTTCCGAACAACATATAGGTCCAGGGTAGATAGGGGGAATGGATGCGATTATTGCTGGTTGAAGACGATGAATTGCTCGGTGATGCGGTCAAAACAGGTCTGACGCAATTCGGTTATATCGTGGATTGGCTAAAAGACGGGGAAGCTGCCCGCAGCGTGCTGCGTTCAGAATCTTTTGAACTTATTATCTTGGACTTAGGCTTGCCTAAACTCTCCGGAATCTCCCTTTTGCAAGCCATTCGACATGATGGAAACCCAACCCCCGTCATCATCCTCACCGCACGAGAATCTATCGAGAGCAGAGTCAAAGGGCTAGATAGCGGTGCTGATGACTATATCATCAAACCCTTTGATCTCAATGAGCTCAGCGCACGAATCAGAGCCTTGGTCAGGCGATCGCAAGGACGCGCGGATACAGCTCTGCAATACCGAAACGTCACCCTTGATCCTGCTGCACACTCCGTCATGGTCGATGACGTCTCGGTCAACGTTCCTCGACGTGAATTCGCCTTATTACAAAAATTACTTGAAAACAGTGGGCATGTCCTCTCAAGAGAGCAACTCATGCAAAGCATCTATGGATGGGACGAGGATGTCGACAGCAATGCCTTGGAAGTACATATTCATAATTTAAGAAAAAAATTGAATGCCACCTTTATTCGAACCATCCGTGGCGTAGGCTACATGGCTGAGAAACCAGAGAGCACCCCCGGATCGTGAAATCCTCCATACGAAAATTTCTACTTATTAATCTCTTACTGGCCATCACCATCACAACGACATTGACCGCCATCGGAAACTACTATCTCGATCAAAAAGACATCCAAGAACATCTAGATACTCTGATGGCGTTGTCCGCCCTCTCCTATCAAGCTTTATTGGGCGATGATTTACACCAACGTCCGTTGACAACCATCCAGCGTACACTAAACACCATTCCACAAAAAATAGAAAGCTATTATCAACGTCCAGCTCCCAATAAAAATCCTCCCCCACACTACCTTGATAAATTTAATTTTCAAGTATGGACCGACGGGGGCAAGCTGCTACTTCATTCCTCCAACGCACCCAAAATTCCGCTGACTGCAGAAACCGATGGGTTCAGTGACAAACTGATGAGCAATCAACAGTGGCGGGTGTTTACCACCTACAACAACAAAGCAGGCGTTCGTACGGTACTTGCTGAACGATATGATACCCGTAATGAATTGGGTCATCGCATAGCCCAAGATGATCTCTACATCATGCTACTCACTTTCCCGTTATCTGGCCTGCTCATTTGGATCATTATTGGTCGTGGCTTAGACAGCTTAGATCGGGTGGCTGAAGAAGTTGCCAACCGTGCTCCCAGCCATTTAGAACCTGTCAATATCAAGAATGTGCCCCAGGAAATCAAGCCCGTCTTAGATGAGTTGAATAAGCTTTTTTTTCGACTGAAAGAAGGGTTTGAACGCGAGAAACGATTTGCAGCGGATGCCGCCCACGAACTTCGCACCCCCCTTGCCGCTCTCAAAATTCAAGCGCAAATTGCATTAAATACCAATGACATAGATGAGAAAAATGCCGCCCTCCAAAAACTCATTGGCAGTGTGCATCGCAGCACGCATATTGTTCAACAACTCTTAACCATGAGCCGGCTGGTGCCGGAAGCGGCCAACCTCAATGATCTGGTGAGTATCAATCTCCCTAGAATCACCCGTGACATCTTAGCGATGTTGGCGTCAAGTGCGGTAGACAAACAAATAGAACTCGTCTTTGAACCTGATGAATCCACCCCACCCCTGCATGGAAACGCCACAGCACTGGGTATATTAATTCGTAATTTGGTCGACAATGCCATTCGGTATTGCAAAGAAGGCGGCTTGGTCGTGGTCAGAGTGTATCGTCAATCCAATCATGCCGTTTTAGAAGTACGCGATAATGGACCTGGAATCCCAGGAGAATTACACTCTCGTGTATTTGAACGATTTTTCCGTGTCTTAGGTAACAAAAGCCCTGGTAGTGGGCTCGGCCTTGCTATCGTACAGCAAATAGCCGCCTTACATCATGCCCGTGTGACGCTGGAATCCCCCGATAAAGGAACGGGCTTACTCGTGAAAGTATTTTTCCCACTCAAGCTAAAGCCCGGTTCTCAGTCACGCGCACGACGACGGTGAGAGTCAAGAACGAGCCTTCACTTCGATAAGAGTTGTAATGCCTGTCGGATCAATTGTTCACAGGTTTTTGTCCCATCATCAATTTTCTTCACCGTTCGCACGGCCTCTTGCAGTTTATAGCCCAAAGACTCCAAGGCACGAATGGCCTCATCCTGCTCCATTCCATTCCCAACAGATCGCTCAGTGGTCTGTAACGAAGTCGGCAATTGCATGATACTGTCTTTCATCTCAACGACCAAACGCTCTGCCGTTTTCTTCCCAATCCCTGGCAGCTTGGTCAATACAGCCGTATTTTGTTGATAAATACATTGTATAAATTCATCTGGGCTGATACTCGATAACACCGCCATCGCCAATTTAGGTCCCACCCCATTCACCTTGATAAGCGAGCGAAACAAAGCCCGTTCTTTTTTATCAAGGAATCCATACAACAACAACGCATCTTCCCGCACCACTGTATGAATATGTAAGCCCACTGAACCCAGCTGAGACTCCAACTGAAAAAATGTCGGCAAAGAGGTTTCAACATCGTATCCCACCCCATGCACTGAAATAACCAATTTTCCAGGGTGATGCTTGTCCAATACCTCCCCATATAACCAACCAATCATGATACATGTCTCCGTCTATGACTATGACAAATTGCAATAGCAAGCGCGTCCGCTGCGTCCGCTTGAGGCGCACTGTTTAATAACAGCAAACTGACCACCATGTGTTTCACTTGACTCTTCTCGGCAGCCCCATATCCCGCTAAAGCCAACTTCACCTCCCGGGGAGTATACTCACTGATTTTCAAACGATGCGACGCACAAGCGACCATGGCGGCCCCTCGTGCATGCCCTAACTTGAGTGCCGTATTGGGATTTCGATGTAAAAATAATTGTTCAATCGCCACTTCATCCGGCGAAAAAGTCTCCATCAATTGGCAAACCCCGTTAAAAATATCCAACAGGCGTTGACTGAAATCGCCCACTGAAGTACGAATACAGCCACTATCAATATACTGCAATTGTTGCTTATGTTCCTTAATAAGACCATATCCTGTAATACGAGAACCAGGATCAATCCCAAGAATAATGGTCATGATTCCAACGCAGCATGGTCCACATATTCTGCATTGGTATGCACCACTTGCACATCATCTAAATCTTCCAACGCATCCACGAGTTTTTCTAAACTGAGGGCTGTGTCTTTATCCATGGAAACCGTCGTTTGAGCATTCATGATCACTTCAGCATGGTCCACTTCAATTCCCTCTGCTTGTAACACCGCTAACATGGTATGATAGGTTTCCGCAGTGGTTACCACTTCTAATTGGCCCTCTTCTAACAACACATCTACTGCGCCGGTTTCAATCACTAGATCCATGATTTTATCAAGATCCGTTTGTGGCGCTAATAAAATGGACCCTTGCTTATTAAAAAGATAGGCTACCGAACCATCGGTCCCTAAATTACCACCCTGTTTTGTAAACGCATGTCGAACTTCAGACACGGTTCTATTCTTGTTATCAGAGAGGCAATCTACTAAAATCGCAACTCCGCCAGGCCCATAGCCCTCATAGCGCATTTCAACCATGTGCGCTCCATCCAAGCCACCAACCCCTCTCTTGACCGCGTTATCAATCGTATCGCGCTTCATATTGGCTTTGAGCGCCTTGGTGACTGCATCCCGTAAGCGCGCATTAGACGTCTCATCGGCCCCACCCATCCGCGCTGCAACAGAAATTTCACGGATCAATTTTGTAAAAATTTTTCCACGTTTCGCATCTTGCAGCCCCTTTCTAAAACGAATATTTGCCCATTTACTATGACCTGCCATCACTACACCTCATGCTTTCTTTATTTCAAAAGAGTATATTATTCTAACCGTATGAAATCTAGGAGAGGATCCCATGTCTTTAGCAGGCTTTGGAAATCATCATGCAAGTGAAGCCATCCCTGGTGCACTTCCAACAGAGCAAAATTCCCCACAATGCGCGCCTTTTGGACTTTACGCCGAACAACTGAATG
>CAMBHM010000151.1 GCA_945867185.1 Legionella genomosp. 1 | reverse complement strand
TCCCTGCTTGTGTCAACAAGCGACTCAACAATTCAGACGCTTCAATAGAAGCCGTACCCACCAAAACAGGTTGCCCTCGTGTAACACAATCCCGCGCGTCTTCAATAATCGCTTCGTATTTGTCTTGTTGCGCTAAATACACCAAGTCCGACTCATCTGCCCGACACATGGTCCTATTGGTAGGGATGACTACCACATCTAAATGATAAATCTGCTGAAATTCATAAGCCTCGGTATCTGCAGTCCCCGTCATACCAGACAATTTATCGTATATTCTAAAAAAATTCTGAAACGTGATCGAAGCCAAAGTTTGATTTTCATTCTGAATGGCGACACCCTCTTTGGCTTCCACCGCCTGATGCAACCCATCCGACCAACGACGACCAAGCATGGTACGACCGGTATGTTCATCCACAATCACTACTTGTTTATTTTGAACAATATAATCCACATCCCGATGAAACATTGCATGCGCTCGTAACGCCGCATTCACATGGTGCATCAACATGATGTTGCTAGCATGGTACAAGCTCTCCCCAGGAGAGAGCAAACTGGCTGCTGTCAATAACTCTTCAATATGCTGATGGCCTAACTCTGTTAAATGCGCTTGTTTTTGTTTTTCATCCAGGGTGTAATCACCCTCCTCTTCCTCTTCTTCTGTGACTTGTTTTTTTAATTGCGGAATCAATTGATTCACTTTGATGTACAAGGCTGAACTGTCCTCTGCTGCCCCTGAAATAATGAGTGGCGTCCTCGCCTCATCGATCAAAATAGAGTCGACCTCATCGACAATGGCAAAATTGAGATCCCGCTGTACTTTGTCTGCAGAACTAAACGCCATGTTATCGCGCAAATAATCAAACCCAAACTCATTGTTTGTGCCATATAAAATATCTGTTTGATACGCCGCTTGCTTATCGAGATGAACCATGTCTGGAAAAATAACGCCTACTGTCAATCCTAAAAACTCAAAAATGGGGGTCATCCACTGACTATCTCGACGAGCTAAATAATCGTTCACTGTCACGATATGAACGCCACGACCACTCATTGCGTTGAGACAAGCTGGCAAAGTCGCTACCAACGTTTTTCCTTCCCCCGTACGCATCTCTGCGATATTGCCTTCATGCAACACCATGCCCCCCACCAGTTGCATGTCAAAATGTCGTAACCCTAATGTACGTACAGACACTTCTCGAACGACTGCAAACACCTCAACCAACATCGAGTCCAATGAAGCCCCCTCTGCAAATCGTTGCTTAAATTCACCCGATTTTGCAGCCAATGTGGCATCACTCAAGGTTTTGATGGAGGGTTCCAATGCATTGATAGCCAACACGTTCTTTTCCATGCGCCGTAAGGTTCGCTCATTACGACTTCCAAACATTTTTTTCATCAACGTGGTCAGCATGGCCAGGATATTCCTCTCTACTTCAAAACCGCCTAATTTACTAGAAATCAGCAGTAAATGCCATTTTCTCTAGGGAATTCAATAAAGAAAGCGCTTCATCCCAGCCAAACACGTCTTCGCCTGGTTTGATATTCAACAGTTTTGCCTTCCAAAGACGCGCTGACGGCAATCCATGAGCAAGGTTCAAAATCGGTTTTAACAACACACTGAGTGGGATCCCTCTTTGACTCATTGCTTGCACATGAACCGCATATTGCTTCAATGCGTCCACACGCGAAATCAACGGATCATCTGGAAATAACGCATGATGAATCAGGGCAATCTCATACGGATTTTGGCAAGCCAATCGACCCAGCATGACCCCATCCACATATTGCAAATGCGTTTGAATACTCAACAGATCTTGTATATTGCCATTGATAACCACCGGCACTGTTGGTAAGGATTCTTTCAATCGGTACACAAATTCATACTGCACCGGTGGCACCGTACGATTCTCTTTAGGACTCAACCCCTGTAACCATGCCTTTCGTGCATGCACGATCAATTTGTCGCACCCTGCATCCACCAACTGGTAAGCAAAACTTGAAAAAAACTCATAACTGTCTTCGTGGTCAATACCGAGTCTTAATTTGGCTGTCACCGGCAATACAGTTCCTTGTTTCATAGCACGAATACAGGACACAACCGTTTTGGGTTCCGACATCAAACAAGCACCGAATCCACCCGATTGCACCCGATCACTGGGACACCCTAAATTGAGATTGATTTCATCAAAGTCATGCGCTTCGGCCTGTTGTGCACCTACACGCAACTTGTCCGCATCACTGCCACCAAGCTGTAATGCCAATGGCTTCTCCATGGATTCAAAATCCAAAACTCGTCTAGGGTTGTTAAACAGCGCACCCACCGTGTGCATATCCGTATAAAGTAATGCTTTCGAAGCAAGTATGCGCATGAACACCCGACAATGCGTATAAGTCCAGTCCACCATCGGAGCTATCGCCAAGGGCGAGATAAGCGCTTTCAAAACACTCCTAATTCGATCATTTTTTATCCAACTGAAAAGCAATCCCTTGCGCCAAAGGCAACGTCTTACCCCAATTGATAGTATTGGTTTGCCGTCGCATATACGCTTTCCAGGCATCTGATCCCGATTCTCGACCACCACCTGTGTCCTTCTCACCGCCAAATGCACCCCCAATTTCAGCCCCGGAGGTCCCCACATTGACATTGGCAAGCCCACAATCACTGCCTTGTGCACTCAAATACTGCTCGGCATGCTGTAAACGCTCTGTAAATAACGCAGAGGACAACCCCTGTGGCACTGCGTTTTGCAAAGCAATGGCTTCTTCTAACTCCTCATAAGGCATCAAATACAAAATAGGTGCGAACGTTTCCTCTTGTACGACTTCAGCACTATTATCTAGGCCCTCAACCAGCGTTGGCTCTACAAAATACCCAGGTCCTTGTATCACCTTACCGCCAGACACCACACGTCCGCCGGCTTCTTGGACTCGCACCAATGCGGTTTCAAATTGCGCTACTGCCTGTGCATCAATCAAGGGGCCCATCACATTGGCTTCATCCAACGGATGACCAATTGTTACCTGTTGATAAGCTTTTCGTAAACGTTCCACTACTTCTGGGTACCTCGACTGTTGCACAAAAACACGTCTGGTAGACGTACACCGTTGTCCCGCCGTACCCACCGCGCCAAATACAATGGCAGGAATCGCAAGTTCCAAATCCGCTGTTTCATCAACGATGATGGCATTGTTGCCACCCAACTCTAAAATACTACGTCCAAGACGCCCCGCCACCTGACTGGCAACTTGTCGACCCACCTCAGTCGATCCTGTAAAAGAAATCAAGGCAATACGCGGATCGCTCAACATCACCTGTCCGATAAGATGCGACTCCGGAATAATCAATGAAAAAATATCAGGGCAATTAGCTTGTAATAGTACACTGCTACACAGTTTATGTACAGCAATTGCACACAAAGGTGTTTTAGAGGAGGGCTTCCAAACCGTCACGTTCCCACAAATGGCGGACAGAAAAGCGTTCCACGCCCACACGGCTACTGGAAAATTAAAAGACGAAATCACCCCCACGATGCCATAAGGATGCCATTGTTCATACATCCGATGCTGTGGTCGTTCTGAATGCATGGTCTTACCATACAGCATCCGGGATTGGCCAACTGCAAAATCTGCCATGTCGATCATTTCTTGTACTTCACCATCCCCCTCTTGTTTTGATTTTCCCATTTCAAGGGAGACAAGGGTTCCCAAATCGTCTTTATACGCTCGGAGGATCTCCCCCATTTGACGAATAATATCCCCCCTCTTTGGAGCTGGGATCTCACGCCAGACCAAACTGGCTTTTTGAGCAGCTGCCATGACCGTTTGATAGTCCTCTACCGAACACCCCGAAACGCTGGCCAATAGCTCCCCTGTGGCAGGGTTGTATGAGGATAACTGGGGCGTTGTCAGCGCATTCGTCCAAGTAGCCCCTTGATAAACACTTGGATTCAAAGCTTGAATGTGCAATCTACTGAATAATTCCATGAGCACTGTACCTCCCTTAGGATCGCGCCCGCGATCCTTATCAAGCAAAATATTGACCAAACCGATTGGCCAATACATCTGTCAATCGAAAGTTTTCTTGTAATACAAATCCTTGGTACTTTTTCTCTTCTCCCAGCACCAAATCAACCACCGCTGCAATACCTGATGCAGTGCTCACTTGAATGGCAGACCAATCCAGACCTCGTATGGTTCTTGGGTGAATTTTTTTAAGGTAACTTTTT
>CAMBHM010000150.1 GCA_945867185.1 Legionella genomosp. 1 | reverse complement strand
CAGTCTCCCTTGTTACCAATCCATATGTCCTTCATGGTAGCGCTTTCTATTTGAATTGAACAGGACTCAGCGTATAATCATGATTTTATATCAAGTCAGACTTGGGGTCTTATGAACTGTTTGTTTTGTAATATTGCTGCAGGCAAGATCGCTGCTCATAATGCAATGGCCCCCAGGCTAAGGACACACTAATGCAAAAACTCTACAAACAACTCTTGGTTGAACTGGGTGAAGAACCCAACCGAGAAGGCTTATTAGAAACCCCCACGCGCGCGGCTGAAGCCATGCGATATTTGACCAAAGGCTATCAAGAAAGCTTGGACGAGATCATCAACGGTGCACTTTTTAAGTCCGATATGAGTGAGATGGTCATTGTCAAAGATATTGAGATGTATTCCCTCTGTGAACACCATTTGTTGCCATTTTTCGGAAAATGTCATGTGGGGTATCTCCCCAATGGGCAAGTCATTGGACTGTCTAAAATCGCTCGCATCGTCGATTATTATGCACGTCGATTACAGATCCAAGAACGACTAACCAGTGAAGTTGCAACTTGCATGGAAAGCATCACTGGCGCGCGGGGTGTAGCCGTGGTGATGGAAGCACGGCATCTTTGTATGATGATGCGCGGGGTTGAGAAACAAAATTCCGTCATGACGACCTCTGTGATGCTCGGTGATATGCGAAATAACCCGAGCAGCCGCATGGAGTTTTTGAATTTGATTCGATCTTAAATAGCATGCTGATGCAAAATAAACGCAACACAAGCTGTTAATTTTTTAGCCATATCTAGGTGTAAAAATTCATTCGGGCCATGCGCATTAGAGTGTGGCCCCAACACTCCCGTGATTACAAATTGAGCCTCTGGATAGTGAAGGCCTAACATGCTCATAAAAGGAATGGTCCCGCCCTCCCCCATGTAAGCGGCAGGCTTGTTAAAAAAAGACAACGATGCCTCATTTACCGCTTCTGCCAACCAATCCGATAAGAGTGGCGCATCCCACCCGTTTGATCCTTCATCCGATCTAAACGTTACGATTGCTTCATAGGGGGGATGTTCCGTCAAAATACGACGCATCACATCCCCTGCGTATTTTGAGCAAAGCGTTGGGGGCAGACGCATAGACAACTTCAATGTTGTTTTAGGCCGCATCACATTGCCCGCATCAGCAATGGCAGGCAACCCATCCGCCCCAGTCACCGTCAAAGCAGAGCGCCAGGTACGGTTGAGTATCAATTCTGAAAGTGATCCATCAACCGGTTTCACCCCTGGACACAGAGGCAATGATTCTAGCCAAGCATCGCCTAGAATCCGCGCGCACACCAAGGCTTCCTCTCTACGTACCTGAGGAATGTCACAGTGAAACTCTTCTACAATGATCTGCCCTGTTCTTTCATCCTCAAGTCTGCTAATCAATTGCTTTGCTATTCGAAAACCATCTGCTACGACGCCACTTGCAAATCCAGAATGCACCCCTTCCCGAAGCAGCGCTACAGAGAGCTCTCCCACCACATTGCCGCGAAGGGAAGTGGTCATCCAAAGTTGATCGTAATTACCCGCTCCTGAGTCAAGGCAAATAACAAGCGAAGGGGAACCTAATCGCTCTTGTAACGTGGCCATGTAAAAAGGTAAATCAGGACTTCCGCTTTCCTCAGAGCACTCAATCAACAAGATGCACCGTGCATGGGCTAGTCCTTGGTCTTGCAAGGCAGCAATAGCCGTCAACGCCGCATAAGCCGCATACCCATCATCCGCGGCGCCTCGACCATATAAACGACCGTCTTTGATAACTGGGATCCAAGGATCAGTCTCCCAACCTGTCATTTCAGGTTGCTTATCACAATGCCCATACAGGAGTATTGTTTCATCCAACTGCCCAGGCACCTCCAATACCAACAAAGGAGTTCGCCCCGGTAGTCGCACAATCTCTAGTATCAATCCAACCGGCGCATGATGTTGGCACCATGCAGCGATGTGCGTGATGGCCTTCTCCATAAAACCATTGGCTTCCCATTCGGAATCAAAATGGGGTGATTTATTAGGAATAGTCACATAGTCACAAAGACTGGGCAGAATTTCCTCGTCCCATTGACGATTGATGTATTCACTCAACCGCTTACAATCAAGCATGAGCTATCTTCCTTATCAGCTGTAAAATCTTTTTTGTGCCTGTATCAAGCCCCAAAGCCTTTAATTTCTTACGGATAGCCTCATCGTTTGCAACCACTTTATCAATAGCTGCCATCAACGTAGCTGTAGAAAGAGTTTCTTCAGGCACCACAATACTTAAGCCTTGTTCCTCAAAATACCGCGCATTCTGAATCTGATCCCCGCGGCTGGCTCTTACGGAAAGCGGAATAAATATATGAGGCTTAGCAAGCGCTAAAATCTCACAAACCGAGTTAGCCCCCGCACGAGAAATTACCAAATCACTCGCCGCATAGTAATCTGCTAACTCCCCCTTCGCATAGCCTATCTGACAATATCTCGCCTGATTTTTAAACCGATCAGAGACTTTTCCTTCCCCGCACACATGGATGATTTGAAACCGCGCGCACAATGGCCCTAGCGAATCACGAACACACGCATTGAGGATCTCAGCCCCCTGACTTCCTCCAATCACCAATAAACAAGGCAAGTCTTCCAGAAAGCCACACCGCTGAAGCCCACGCGCCTTATCGCCATGCAATAGATCCTCACGAATAGGCGTCCCTGTGACGACGACTTTATCAAGTGGTGAAATATGCTTTTTTGATTCTGAAAAGGTCACACATAACGTTTTTACAAAGGGGAAACTCAATCGATTGGCAAGCCCTGGAGTGAAATCAGACTCGTGCGCCACAATAGGAATGCGATTGAGCCAAGCCCCCACCACCACTGGAAAAGCAACAAAGCCCCCTTTTGAAAACAACAGATCAGGTTTTAATCGTCTCAACAACCAAAAAGACTGCCAAATACCCACTACAATATTCAGCGGATCAAACACATTTTTCCAACTAAAATATCGCCGTAATTTTCCGCTTTTAACCGCATAAAACGGTACACCCGCTTCCCTTACCAAGGGTTTCTCAACCCCATCCGCTGAGCCAACATACGATATCACAGCGCCTTCTTGTTGCAACACCGCGATCAAGGCAAGATTCGGTGTCACATGACCTGCCGTACCGCCTCCAGTAAACACCACCCGCATTGGATGACTCATGCTTTCGATCCCACTATTAATAAACTCAAATCAATGGCCTGCACAGATTTTGTTATAGCCCCCACCGATACAAAGTCCACACCACAAGCAGCCACGCTAGCCACCGTCTCTAAAGTAATACCGCCAGACGCTTCCAGCTCACAACGCTTTGGATGATTCATCGCAACAGCCAAGACCAACATCTCTTGTGTAAAATTATCCAATAAAACACGTGCGGGCTTTGCTTCCAAAGCCTCCCGTAACTCAGAAAGCGTTTCTACTTCTACCTCAATCCAAACAGTAGGTGCCGTCTGTCTTGCCAAAGCAACCGCCTTGGTGATTGAGCCACAGGCCGCAATATGATTTTCTTTAATTAAAAAAGCATCATATAAACCCATACGATGATTCACGCCTCCTGCACAAGCTACCGCGTATTTTTGAGCCAAACGCAATCCAGGCAAGGTTTTACGTGTATCCAATAAACGTGTAGTACTCCCCTTTAAAGCTTGTACGTACTGATAAGTCTGTGTAGCTGTTGCCGATAAGGTCTGTAAAAAATTCAATACGGTCCGTTCCGCCGTCAGGATAGATCGAGCCAATCCATGAATTGTACACAAGGTGGCCGGTGTGGCAAGCCAGGCCCCTTCCTCAACCAACCAAGTAACGGCTATCGCTTTATCCACCTCACGAAAAGCCGTCATCACCCAATCCTGCCCACACACAAGCATCGGCTCACGAGAGAAAATACGCGCTGTCACCATACGATCGGACGGTAATAAAGCCGCCGTCACATCACCTGAACCGACATCCTCTGCCAAGGCCCGCTTAACCTCTTGCAATATACTATCAGGCGTCATGATGGATCCTCTCAATGCTGCTTTGCAAGGAACAAACAGGTCTCTAAAACAGAGTCAGGGTTCAAAGATAAGCTATCAATCCCTTCTTTCATTAACCATTGTGCGAAATCCTGATGATCTGAAGGCCCCTGACCACAGATCCCCACATACTTGCCCGCCTGCTTACACGCAGCAATAGCCAAATGTAACAACACTTTTACTG
>CAMBHM010000149.1 GCA_945867185.1 Legionella genomosp. 1 | reverse complement strand
GTAGAGCAAGCCAACACCATTCTTGAAGAAAGCATCGCTAGAATCAAAGAAGACTTTGCCGGCATGATTTTATACCGAAAATTGCTTGCCATGAACATGGTCTCTCCCCCTTACGTCTCACACACCGATTTAGGAGTCACTGGTGATGGGGGTGAAATTCACATTGATGACCGAGTGCTGCGTATCACAGCCCTACCTGCTTTGAACATCAACAGCAGTGAATGGCGGGCAGCGGTGGATAAAGATGAGAATGCGCTCGAACACTTGAATCACATGGAGCAAGTGGCCAATGCCGCTAAAATCACAATCACGAGCAAAGCTTGGCAACCGCTCATTACACCGGTTAGTTAACTCATGACAACCCACCTCAATTTAATGCCCGATGAACCAACAAGGTTCACTCCAGTATTCATGGATAAAATGCTAGAGCACGCAGAAAAGCTCAATGCCTCTGACATTACCATTCAAACCAATGAACCCATTTATGCTGAAGTGTATGGCGTCTTACTCAAAATGACGAATCGTCGATTGTCTAACACTGAAATTGGCGATTTGATAAACAGCGTCTACGGACCCAATGCCACCACTCAGCTCCTTTCTGGTAGAGACATTGATACGCATTATGAATTCAGGCCCAATCGTGGCGTTCGTTATCGATACCGTGTTAATGCCACAGCTTGCCTCGTAGAGGGGCACGATGCCATCCAAATCACATTAAGAACCATCCCGACCACCCCACCCAAATTGGACACGATGCATTTGCCCGATAATATTCTCGACGCTTTAGCGCCTCAAGAAGGCATCGTTTTTATCACCGGCGCAACAGGATCGGGGAAATCCACCTTGTTGGCATCGATCATCCGCAATTTGATTGAAGGGGAAGACTCCAACCGAAAAGTACTCACCTATGAAGCACCCATTGAATTTGTATACGATGAAATTGACACCATTTCATCGGTAGTCAGTCAATCAGAAATACCAAGACACTTGCCATCCTTCGCAGAAGGCGTCCGTAATGCCTTACGACGAAAACCAAGACTCATCATGGTGGGCGAGTGTCGGGATGCGGAAACCATCAGCGCTGCTTTGGAAGCAGCCCTCACCGGCCATCCGGTATATACCACATTGCACACCTCGGGCGTTGCTGAAACGATGCGCCGACTGGTGACCTCCTTTTCAGGCGAAGAACGCCTGGGCCGCACCATTGACATTCTCGAAACCATTCGCCTTTGTATTTGGCAAAAGCTGGTTCCCACCGTCGACGGCAAACGCGTAGCCTTACGAGAATATTTGGTGTTTGATGAAGAAGCCAGAGACATCCTTTTAGAAGGCGATCCCAACGAAATCACCACGACCACCCGAAAATTAGTACGCCAACGCGGTCAACTGATGACCCTCGATGCCAAGGAAAAATTCACACAGGGTCTCATCAGTGAACGGGTGTACAAGTTAATCATCGCAGGCACCAAAGACAACTTACAGTAAAGATCAGGGCTTGGCTCTGTCATCGTCGGTACTTTCGCTGGTCTCTTCCCTGCCTACTCGTTTACAACACCAAAACGTACTCAATCGACGTGATTTTTTGATTTTATCAGCCAAAACCGCTCTACATTCAAGGCTCGTTTCTAACTCACTGAGTGGGATTTCTTTGCCTTCTTTGGACGTGTACGGGACTAAAGGATTGGCCCCCTGTTTTAAAAGTAGTTTGAGCGTTTTCAGATCTTGCGCCTTCAATGCAAGAGATAATGGACTCTCACCCCGTGGCGTCCCTGATGCGTTAGGTGAGGCACCTCGTTTCAACAGCAGCTCAACCCCTGTCTCATACCGAATGGCTAACATCAAGGGGGTTTCACCCTCTGCGACTGCTTCAATACGAGCGCCAAGATCTAGAAGGCGTTTGATGGTTTTAAGATCTTTTGCTTTGAGAGCAAGGGAGAGTGGACTCTCACCCTCTGTCGTTGCTCTTGTATTCGGTGACGCACCATATTTCAACAACCATTCTACGCCTTTTTTATGCTTAATGGCCCACATCAAGGGGGTGTTACCGTCGGCTACTTGTTCTATATAGGCACCATGATAGAAAAGCAATAATGCTGTTGAGTATTCTGCTGCTTTGAAAGCGATAAAAAACGGATGTTCACCGTGTGGTATAGCCGTTGCGGTGAGCGACGCACGATGTTTTAACAACCATCTTACCGCACACCTATTCTCTCTGACTGCCCACATTAGAAGCGTTTCATCCCCAACTATTTGTTCTATATTCGCCCCATGTTTCAAGAGAAGCTCAGCAGTTATAAAATCGGAGCCTTTGAGAGCAGCGAATAATGGACTTTCCTCACTTGATGAATGGGTAGGTGATAGGCCATGGCTCAGAAGCAGTTCAACACCTGTTCGATGCCTAACAGCGTGCACTAATAAGGTCCTACCCCTAACCGTTTGAGTCAAATCAGCACCATGGTCTATCAATGGTTGTAGAGCACTCTCACACCGCATTCTTATAGCACCCCATAAAGCAGTCTCCCCAGTTGGCAAAAGTATTGCGTTAGGAGATGCACCAAATTTCAGCAACATATCGATCTCGAAAGAAATCCTAAGCGCTATCATCAAGGGCGTTTCACCATTGACGACTTGGGTTACA
The DNA here is from genome assembly GCA_945867185.1 of Legionella genomosp. 1. Classification (GTDB taxonomy): domain Bacteria; phylum Pseudomonadota; class Gammaproteobacteria; order Legionellales; family Legionellaceae; genus CAMBHM01. The sequence continues at coordinate 1,681 of CAMBHM010000149.1, read as the reverse complement.
TTCGCACCTTTTTCCAAGAGCAAACGCACTTTTTCATAAGCTCTTCTGTTTAAAGCTCTCGATAAAGGACTTTCTCCATCTGGAACAACGGTGGTATTGGGAGAGGCTCCTTGCTCTAGCAAGAATTCAAAACCTGGTTCGTGATCTATCGCCAACATCAAAGGCGTTTCACCATCCACAATTTGTTCTAAATTGACAGGAGATCGACTAAGGGAAAACAACATCTTTAATGCACGTTCTTGCCCGCTCTTAATGGCATACGTTAGGGGTGATTCCTCCTGAAAAGAAATAGAGTTTCTGAATCTTTTAATAGGTCGAATGTACCCTATCTGATGCACTTTATTAGGATCAGCACCTCTTTCTAATAATAACGCCACGCACTCTGGAAATGCGCCATGATTGAAGTTACGCATGGCTATGTGTAATAGGGTTTCATTATTGGCATCATAGCCAAACTGAGTTGCCACATGTCTAGGATTAGCCTCTACATCGGGATGGACACCATGATCTAAATCAGCACGTAACTTTATCACGTCTTCTATATAGGTATGAGCATGGGCTCCGATATAGGATTCTTCAATATTTTTAACGTGCGAATTATAATATTCTTTAGTGATTCCAAGCTCTGAAATAGTATATTCAGAGAGAAGAATTTTTTCAGTCATCCACCTGGAGCAATCATCAGACAATGAAGTAGGCCGTAATGTTCCTTTAAGCGAGCTTGATTTCCTTAAAGCCCCCACACCCATATATCCTATAGACTGATGGTGAGTAGCCGAGTAATAGTCCGTACCAACCAACTCAACCATCTGTTGATATAGAATAAGATAACTTGCCAAACATTTTTTGCTTCTTTCAGCGTCTTTCGGCGCGTATTGAATCCATGTCTCATGATTTCTCTTGCCTATGAGTGGATAATGAAAGTTGGCATATTCTGGGAACTTAACGGGAATATCAGGATCAGCTCGTAAAGTGGTATCTAGAACATATCCCCCTTGTGTCGATAATATATAATTAAAATACAGATCCTTTATATTTACAAAATCTAAAATTTTACTTCGAAGAGGGGAGGTTAAAGTAGTATAGATCTCTAAGATGAGCTGAGTTTGCTGTCTGTCTTCTTCAGAAAAGGAGTCATCACTTAGACGATGGTTGAGCTCATCCTCGATGGATGAAACAGTGATGTTTATCGCCTGAAATCCAAAGTAGTGCTCATAATTTGATTTATGTGCACCTTGACACCAAAAGACGATGGGATTATGGTCCTCTTTTTGGTATCTCATGAAATTACTATAAATAGTCTCCAGACCAATAACATCTTGCCCGCCTTTATCAAACTTTGGCGGGCCCACCCAAACAAAATGCAACGTGGGTTTTGGCATGTCAACCTCGATTCCATATACGACTATTTATAGCACAAAATACAGTCTACTTAGTTGAGCGAAGAACCCGCCCTGTTTTCCCCCTCAGGTGCTGGTTCCGGGGCGGCTGGTGCCGGGACGGCTGGTGCCGGGACGGCTGGTGCCCCGGCTCTAATCTCTCGTGCCATCAATCTTGCTAAGACTTGTTCTATAAACTGACTGATACAGTCAGTCATGGAGGTGGCTTTATCACAGACAGAGTGTAATGATCTTGTTTCATCTTTTGCTTTCACACCCGCTACGATACTCGAAAAATCAGC
>CAMBHM010000148.1 GCA_945867185.1 Legionella genomosp. 1 | reverse complement strand
TTGAAAGAGGTCATCATAGCACTCAAACAAGGAAAAAAAGTATCATCGATGAGATCATCTGCCAACAACACAGCAAAGGGATCTTCTCCAACGACATGTTCAGCACATAAGACGGCGTGCCCCAAACCTAACGGTTGATGTTGACGCACATAAGTAAAACGAACCCCAGGAGGAGAAATATTTTTCACCAAAGCCAACAACTCATCCTTCCCTTGCTCAAATAAACGCGTCTCCAGCTCGAAGTGATCATCAAAATGATCCTCGATAGCGCGTTTACTCGAGCTCGTAATGAAAATCATATGGGTGATGCCTGCCCTCACTGCTTCTTCAACAGCATATTGAATCAATGGTTTATCAACAATAGGGAGCATCTCTTTGGGATTGGCTTTTGTCACAGGTAAAAATCGAGAACCCAACCCTGCCACCGGAAACACTGCCTTTTTAACCTGCATGGTTAACATCCTTTTCAACCAGAAAATGCAACCCGCGGCCTACCAACGGAATAATAATAAGCCATTTTAGCTGCCCCAACCGCTGCCAGAGAAAAACAATTTCGCCCATCGATAAGCGGCGCTTCTTGTAACGCCTTTTGCAACAAAGACAAATCATAAGACTTAAAAACAGACCATTCTGTTGCAATAATCAGTGCATCCACCGGCGTGGTTATCACCTCTTCAGCAGAAGAGCACCAGCTGATCGCAGCGTTTTTGGGTAAGATCGTTTTCGCCAACGGCATCGCCACGGGATCAAACAGCCGAACCCGAGCCCCGCTTGCTAACAACGCTTCAATCAGCACAAGACTACTTGCTTCTCTTAAATCATCGGTATCTGGTTTAAATGACAAGCCCCAGATGCCTATCATTTTTCCATGGAGTACTGCTCGAAAATGCATCTTCAACTGATCCATCACCCAATTTTTTTGTTGATGATTGATCTCATCAATGGCTTCCAATAAGGGCACATCAATGCCTAACGTCCGTGCAGTTTGGATCAAAGCCCGGGTATCTTTCGGCAGGCAAGAGCCCCCATAACCAATCCCTGCTTGCAAGAAATGGGGACCTATTCGATGGTCACTGCCAAGACCTGCTTGAATATCATCGATAGAAGCACCCACTCGCTCTGCAATCCGACTTATTTGATTCATAAAGCTTATTCGGCAAGCCAACATCGTATTCGCTGCGTATTTAGTCAGCTCCGCTGAGCCTCGGCTCATGCACAGCAAAGGAATACCCGCAGCAATCATCGGTTCGTATATTACCTTTAAGGTGTCAATGGCAACGGGAACACCCCCCAAAATAATCCGATCTGCTTGTAAAAAGTCATGAAGCGCACGCCCTTCCCGCAAAAACTCGGGGTTAGAAGCAACAGAGAATTGATAAGGCTTATTCAGCCTAGTGAGTTCCCTCTTCAAATGCGCTTCGACTGCATCCCCTGTGCCGACGGGAACGGTGGATTTAATAACCAGAAGACCCTCTGTCGTAGCATCTTCTGCGAGCGCTGTGGCCACCGCAAAAATCTGAGACAAATCAGCACTGCCATCGGGTAAGCTTGGGGTCCCGGTTGCAACGATATGCACCGTTGCTTGTTGAACGGCTTCGGTCAGTGAGGCTGTAAAATGTAACCGACCGCTCAACAATTGGGCTTCTAACAAGGCTTGCAAGCCTTCTTCATGAATCGGGCATTCGCCTTTTCTTAGCAACGCGACCCGCGACGGGTTGATATCTGCACAAATGATACGATGACCCATTTTTGCAAAACAAACCGCCGAAACCAAGCCTACGTAGCCTGCCCCATAAATTGCAATAACCATGATCTATTCCAATGGCAAAATGGATATTTTAGGATCGTAAGTGTAATCAGACACTCAGTTCGCCACGCGCCAAGATCCATCTGCCTGACGGCAAGCTTTTCCATAAATTTGTTGCGTCTTGCCACCAATCACAGCATGCGTGATGTATTCACGACAAGGTTGTTGATTGTTGTAGTAGGTTCGCGTGGGCTTCACCGTATATTGGTTCCCATTGTCTGGATTTTTCCAGCTGATCCCTTGTCCGGTTGATGCCGTTTCCAGCGCTCGTTGTACTTCCATTCGATCTTGTCTATCCATATATTGTCCAATTTTTCCGCCAAGGAATGCACCCAAAATTGCCCCGCCAGCCGCGGCCGCTACTTTGCCAGAACCCCCACCAAATTGGCTCCCTAACAAGCCACCCACCACACCGCCCGTGACCGTTCCCACACCCTCATTCGTGACTTGTGAGCAACCGGCTAAAAAAACAGAAAACGACAACGATGCCACCATTAGTTTCTTCATTTGTATTCACCCAAGAGAAGTAAAACCCAAATCTCATTCTATCATCAAGAATTTAGATGATCCATCACTGGTTTTTTAAAAAGAACCTGCGTATTCTATTCCAACATCTTGATGCCAAAGGAGATTAGAACGTGACAACCATCGTTGCTCGCTTTGAAATACCCTATACCCAACTCCTTGATGAGCAAGGGAAATTATCTGGGGAATTGCCAGCTTTCGCACACAGTACCGACACCCTAAAAGCACTCTACAGCACGATGGTCCGTACCCGTCTATTTGATAAAAAGGCTATCGCACTACAACGAACCGGAAAAATGGGCACTTATGCTCCCATCAACGGACAAGAAGCTATCTCAACGGCAATAGGCCATGCCATGCGCCCTGATGATGTCCTGATTCCCTATTATCGTGACTACGCAGCGCAATTCCAACGCGGCGTCTCCATGGCTGAAATTTTAGCCTATTGGGGGGGCGATGAACGTGGTAATCATTATGAAAGCCAAGCCTCTGATTTACCCATTTGTGTCCCCATTGCCTCTCAATGCTTACATGCAGCGGGCGTCGCTTTTGCCTTTAAACATCGCAAACAACCTCGTGTGGCTGTGGTTTGTATTGGCGAAGGTGGCACCTCAGAAGGGGATTTTTATGAAGCCATGAATGTCTCTGGCGTTTGGAAATTACCGGTGGTTTTTGTGGTGAATAACAATCAATGGGCCATTTCTGTCAGTATCTCAAAACAAACAGCAGTAAAAACCATTGCTCAAAAAGCAATCGCTGCAGGATTTGAGGGCATACAAGTCGACGGGAATGACCTGTTGGGCACACGACAAGTCATTGGCGAGGCCATTGAAAAAGCACGACGAGGCGACGGTCCAACGTTGGTCGAAGCCCTCACCTTTAGACTGTGTGATCATACAACAGCGGATGATGCAACACGGTATCAACCCAGAGAGGACGTACAACGTGCCACGCTTCAAGAGCCTATTCGACGTTTTAAACAATTCTTAGAAGACGAACAGATCTGGAGTGAATCAGACGAAGCTGCCTTACAAAAGGCGTCGTCACAAGAAGTACAGCACGCTGTAGACACCTATCTGAATCAACCCACACAATCCATCGGCAGTGCGTTTGATTATCATTTTGAAACCTTACCCGATTACCTGATTGAACAAAGAGCCATTGCAATGGAGGAGGCACACCATGACTGATCTGACCTTGGTTGAAGCCGTTACCCAAGCATTGGCTTACGAACTTGAACACGATGAAGCGGTGATCGTCTTCGGAGAAGATGTAGGCAAAAATGGGGGTGTATTTCGTGCCACCGCGGGCTTACAAGAACGATTTGGAGAAGAACGCGTCTTTGACTCCCCTCTTGCAGAGTCCATGATCGCAGGCCTTGCCATTGGCATGTCAGTGCAAGGATTAAAGCCCGTTGCAGAATTCCAATTCATGGGATTCATCTACCCGGCTCTGAATCAAATTATTTCTCATGCCGCCCGTATGCGCAATCGAACCCGCGGTCGATTACACTGTCCCTTGGTGTTTCGTGCCCCTTTCGGAGGCGGTATCCATGCACCAGAGCACCACTGCGAAAGTACGGAGGCCTTGTTTGCTCATATTCCTGGATTACAGGTGGTGATCCCCTCCTCCCCGAAACGGGCTTATGGGTTATTATTAGCCGCTATTCGTAATCCTGATCCCGTGATTTTTCTAGAGCCCAATCGTATCTATCGTCTGGTGAAACAACCTGTTGAAGATGACGGACAAGCTTTGCCACTGGGAAAATGTTTCTTTCTTCAAGAAGGAGACGATGTCACTTTGGTCAGCTGGGGTGCAAGCATGCATGAAACCCTCATGGCTGCAAAACAATTGGCTACCGAAGGCATCTCTTGTGAAGTCATTGATGTGGCTACCATCAAACCATTGGATATCGATACGATATTAAACTCTGTAGAAAAAACAGGCCGTTGCGTCATCGTTCACGAAGGGGCTAAGACCTGTGGGGTGGGCGCAGAGATTTCAGCTCAACTCATGGAGTCTTGTTTACCTGATTTACTAGCTCCTGTGCAGCGT
>CAMBHM010000147.1 GCA_945867185.1 Legionella genomosp. 1 | reverse complement strand
CCCTGAGGTCACCAATGTGAGTGCTGCATAAGCACTCAGGCTTTTACTGATCGACGCTGCTTGAAACAGGGACGCAGTGGTAACGGGGATCGATGGATCAATAGATACAGTTTCTGCAGCAACAATTTGGTAATTTTTTATGATGGCATAGCCTGCCACAGGAACTTGATACGCTTTCATAGCCTTCAGTAGATATTGCTTAAGCTCCGTTTGTTGGGTTGCAAAAGAGATATTGGAAACCATAAGACTGAGGATCATTACTTTGATTAGGGCTGATAAATAGAGTTTCATAGGAGTGGTCTCTCAAATTAATTTCGGAGGATCCCTTTTTTATGGTACAATTGTTAACCATACGATTTCAAGGCCTAAGTCCTACCTGGGGAATAAATTGTTTCATGAAAATATGTCGCTTCGCTCTTACAAAATTGGATCAATGAACATCTCAAATCGCCCGTTTCGGTTGATGACGTTGCTCAATTTTGTCATTTAAGTAATAGTCAATTGCAACGTCGCTTTAAACAGCAGATGGGGTGCGGAGTAGCCTCCTACTGGCGAATGAAAAAATTACAATTGGCAAAGCAATTATTGAGCACTTCTTGCCTTTCCATTGAAATCATCGCTTATGATCTGGGCTATGAGAGTCCTGCAGCATTGAATCGACGCTTTCATCAAATGGAAGGGATTGCACCGGGCAGCTGGAGAAGAATGCACGGTTCTGCAAAGAATAAGCGTCAAACAGATCATTAAGCTTGTATCATTCTTGTTATAATGAGCGCTTGTTTATAAAAAATTTGAAGTAATGAACGCTACGCGCCAATTTAAATCAATGTCCTTACTGATTCTTGCCCAAATCATGGTTGGGGTTAATATCGTTTTTTCTAAGGTTCTGCTGGTCTCAATGCCCATTCTCTTTATTTTAACGATTCGATTCACGTTAGCGGCGGTCGTTTTGCTCCCCTTGCATTGGTTAACACTCGATAGAAAAATCCCCATCAAAGTCCATTTTAAAAAACTGAATCGGCGTGATTGGCGTTTTATTATCGCACAGGCCTGTTCTACGTGTTCTGGGCCAAAGGTGCAGAACACGTAGATGGCATGATCGCTTCTTTATCAACGGCCGTAATGCCTGTGGCTACCGTGGTTTTGGCTTGGTTGATATTGGGTGAGCAATTGTCCATCGGACAAAGCTTAGGGATGGGGATGGTCATTTTTTCTATCCTTTTATGCGCAAGACGATAAGGAAACATAGGATGAGTATTTCGTATGAGGCATTTGAGAGCGTTGATATTCGCTCAGGTACTGTCGTGAAAGCGGAGGTTTTCTTAAGGGCGCGAAACCCAAGTTTTAAAGTATGGGTTGATTTTGGAGAAGAGATTGGTATCCTTCAAACCTCGGCTCAAATCACACATCATTACTCTCCTGAGACCCTGGTGGGACGTATGGTGGCGGGTTGTGTGAATTTGGGTGATAAAAATATTGCGGGTTTTACCTCGCAATTTTTGTTGTTGGGGTTTGCTGATCAGAACGGTCAGATTTGTTTGTTGACGGTTGAGCCAATGGTCCCTAATGGGCAGAAAATGAAGTGATCTACTGTAGAACAAAGTACGATTGGTGTGATTGGAACCAATTCACTACAGTTCGCTGGTAGTGAAAAATGGATATTCACCTCCGCCTGTATTCTGATGTCTGCTTGTTGGTTTTTTGGCCTATCCGTGGCAGGACATTTTTTACATCAATTGGATAAAACGGGGCGATGGTTACGCTGTGTTAATAAATTATCAGCAATGATTATATGGGTAATCGCTGGTTATATTGGCTGGTTGCTTATAAGATAAATGAATAAACCAGGGGCATTGAATGACCACATTAAACATCAATCAATTGAGGAAAGACACGCATGCCTGCGAACAGGTTCTGCATTTTAACAATGCAGGTGCCGCTTTGATGCCAAGCCATGTTGTGCAAGCCATGAAGCAGCATCTTGATTTGGAGGCGTCGATCGGGGGATATGAAGCAGCGGATAAAGCGTCAACATTGCTGGATGATTTTTATGATGCTGCGGCTTTGTTGATTCAGGCCTCACGCGACGAAATCGCATTCACAGAAAATGCGACCAGAGCTTGGGAAATGGCCTTTTATAGTCTTCCCTTTCAATCGGGGGATAGAATCCTCACATCAAGCGCTGAATATGCAAGTAATTATTTGGCCTTTTTACAGCGAGCAAAGCAGACAGGGCTTATCATAGACGTTGTCAAAGACGATGAGTTCGGGCAACTTGATACACAAGATTTAGCACAAAAAATGAATAAACACGTGAAATTAATTGCAATAACGCACATTCCTACACAAGGAGGACTGATTAACCCTGCTGAAAAGGTGGGTGAGATAGCTAAAAATTGGCGCGTACCGTATTTATTGGACGCCACACAATCCGTGGGTCAAATGCCAGTAGATGTGAATAAAATAGGATGTGATTTTTTATGTGCAACGGGCAGAAAATATTTACGCGGGCCACGAGGGACTGGGTTTTTATATGCACGGAAAGCATGCATAGCGCAGATGGAGCCTCCTTTTATTGATCTCCATGCCGCACGATGGATAGATGATTCGCACTATCTTTTGAGGGACGATGCACTACGTTTCGAGACCTGGGAGCAAAATTATGCTGGTAAATTGGGGCTACGTGCCGCTATTCGTTATGCTCTAAATTTAGATCCTCGCGTCACTTGGAAGAGGATCCAATATTTGGCGCATGATTTGAGGCAGCAGTTATTGCAGATTCCGGGGATTGTTATACAAGATCAAGGTGAACATCAATGTGGGATCGTGACTTTTTCAAGCAATGTCAAATCGCCAGAGGATATTCAACGATACTTGGGCACCCAAAAAATAAACGTATCTGTTTCACTACTTGAGTATGCTCGACTGGATTTAGCAAAAAGAAATCTGCCTTCTGTCGTGCGAGCTTCGGTGCATTATTACAATACCGAAGCCGAAATTGAGCTGTTTTGTGATGTATTATCTCGATGGGTTAAGACCCAAATTTGATTGGAGTGGCGGTGTCATTTAAAGGGCCAGCCCCATTGATAGAGCTTCAACGGGTTGCGCATCTCAGAAAAATGATCGTTTAAACAAAATAATGGCAAATAAATATGAATCATAAGCATCTCACAATACTCTGTAATGAGTTTGAGATAGGCGCACCCTCAAGTTCACCGAAACGGGTGCATGGTGGGTTGTTGCATATGATGTTGCGCATTCCGACGATGTGGATCACTGATTCCGAACGATGTGGATCAATTGTAAGTTCATCTATTTGATGAGCGTTTTTCAACTGTTGAAGCAAGAGGTATATTGTTTGAACAAGGTGGATATCGTAAAATTAAAAAAACAGAGGTCGATGGGCTTGCTGCATGTATTATACTTGAGCAGTGGTTGCAACATCCAGAATGAGGGTTTATGAAGCATTTTCTTGAAATTAGCCAATTATCACGTCAACAAATTGAATCGTTATTTGAGCGGTCACTCTATTTTAAAAAACAAACAGAATATCCTTCTTATCCACAACATACAGTGGCTAATTTATTTTATGAAAACAGTACGCGAACTCGAGTTAGCTTTGAACTGGCTGCAAATCATTTATCTATGCCTGTAGTTAATCTGGATTTACAGAGCTCATCAGAGAGTAAGGGAGAAGTAATAGAAGATACCATCCAGACTTTGGCTGCTATGGGGATTAAATATTTTGTGATTCGGCATCAACAAGAGGGATTGCAACAGCGCTTAGCAGATAATTTAGGAGATGAAGTTCATATAGTAAATGCTGGGGATGGCACCCACGCCCATCCTAGCCAGGCTTTGCTTGATATAATGACTATTGTTGAGAATAAACCCCAGTTAGCCAAGTTAAAAATAGCTGTTTTAGGAAATATTAGACATTCACGGGTTGCAAATTCCTTCCAATATATGTGTAGTAAATTAGGTGTAGGAGAATTAGTTTTGATTGCTCCTAAAATTTGGCAGCCAACGGTAGTTCATTACGGTCAGGTGACTACTAATTTACAGGATGGCTTGGCTGATGCTGATGTTGTTATTTGTTTACGCGTGCAGCGTGAGCGGTTATTAGATAATGAACATTTAGATTTAGAGTCCTATAGACGTGATTTTGCTTTGACACGAAGAAGTTTAGCTTATGCTAAACCGAATGCTATGGTCATGCATCCTGGACCGATGAATCGTGGCGTAGAAATTGATAGTGACATCGCTGATGGTCCGCAATCTTTTATTTTACAGCAAGTTGGGAACGGTGTTTTTGCCCGAATGGCAATTTTAGAAGGATTGATTTAAAGTTCATAAAAGTATTTCATCCAAGTTCCTGAGTTACCAGCAAGGGTTTGAATATTTTCTTATTTT
>CAMBHM010000146.1 GCA_945867185.1 Legionella genomosp. 1 | reverse complement strand
TACAACAGATTGATCAAATTATAATGCGACAGCCGTGGAGTGAACCCGGGGGCATGTTATATAAAACGGATTTGGTAGTTTAAATCCTTTTTCAGTTGTCTTTGTTTTAAATCAGAACATTGCGGCGCTGGGTGCATCCCTGTCGCGTTTCAGAGGCATGCCGGCTAAGAGTGGCTGTAATTGAGAGTCCATTAGGTCAATAAAGGCCCGACTCGTACGAATCGATTCGGGAATACATTGCTTGTAATAATCAATGAGTTGATGGGACTCTTCGCATTTAAACCCCAGCTGTTGAGCGACTAGGAAACATTCCCCTAAAGAGTGATGTCCGTGAGCAATGAGATTGCAGCTTTGCGAAAAAATAACCATCCTTTTTTCGCTGTCATCGAGGGTTAATAAAGGAAAAACGCGAGAAATCAGGGCTTCTGTTGAGCCAGATGCCCCTGAAACGATAGGCAGATGTCTTCTGCTCAACCAGGCGCCCACCTTGCTTTCTAAATCAGGTTCGTACAGGTGTCCTGCAGGGGAAATGGGACGACTAAAATAGGTTTTACAATCTTCAGGCGTGAATTCGGGGGATACTATTCCCAAAGCACGCGAAGTGGATGGTTCGCTGACGCTTGAACGTTCTCTCACCCCCCGATTTTCGTCAGCAAAAAGAGTAGGAGAGCGAGAGGGAACCAGAGGACTCCGTCTGGTTTCAGTCGCTCCAGGAGTCATCATAAAAAATCTTGGAGATAGCGTTAAAACACTGTCATGATTCTCTTCATATCTCGAGACAGGACTTTCAGAGGGGAAGCACTCGTCATTGACAAGTTTGATCAAATAATCAGCCGCAGGTAAGGTAAAGCGGGCTTTCAAAGCATCAAACGAGTCGATACCTGGAAAACAGTCGTTCACTCTTGAAAACAGGGAATAAACGTGTCGGGGAAGCGAGTAGCGCTCATCTTGTCGGATCATCGCAGCTAGAAACAGGCGGGAAGATAAGTATCTTTGGAGGCCTTCAATTATTTTTAAATACGGAGCTTGATAAAAATCCGAGTGTTCTAATATGAATTTAGCGAGATAAGTTTCAAATATCGTGACTACGACCAAATTGCCTTTTTTATCAGATAATTTTTGATCAAATGGCATGATTAATCCTCGTTATGGGGTTATTTTGTTTGGTTGGTCGTGCAGTTTACTCGGCCATACTTAAGGAAATCTTAATATGGGTAAAATAAGATCATTTATTGAGGCGACATAAGGAGATGAAATCACACTGAAGACAGGTGCTGGGTCGGGTAGGCTGTGGAGGGCAATGACCTTCACGATATTCATTGGCCAAGTCAGTCAGTTGCGTTTGCCAGGTTGCTTGTCGTGTAGACCATTGTTCGTCTTTTTTGATTGCATAGACGCCTGAAATCGTTGAAGGAGCCTCGCTCAAGCCACGGCAGGCGACGCGGCCTGCTTTGAGTTCAAGAAACATCAGTGTACGGATGTTATGATGAAGCAGGGCGTAAAAAAGCAGCTGGGGTTCTTCGGGACGATCATCATTCCAAGGGATTGATGAGGGAATGGTACTCTTATAATCAATCACAGAGAGCGTGTGATCAGCTTGTATATCTAATCTATCAATGCGTACTTTGAAATCAATATCGCCCACCGTGCAGGTGAAGGATTGTTCTAGTGCCTCTATGGTAAATGATTCGCGTTGCTTGTCCCACTCAAGACACGCCAGAGCAAGCTGTTGTAACCGAGCCATTTCTACCTCTTGAACCAAGGTGTGTAAATCATGGTTTTTTGCTAAGGGGTGAAGGGCTAGGTGAATCTGCTGTTGAATGAGTTGTTGTAGTGCATCGGGGGCCATTTGTAAGAGGTGTTGCTGAGTGCCCAAAGTACGCCAAATGTGCTCCATGACACGGTGTATCAATTGGCCACGCTCACTGGGTTGAAGTCCAAACACGTGTTTTGGACTGGGTTCGGCGTTTAGGCGATGAGCAGCGAAGGCTCGAAAAGGACACTTGGCTTGATTGGCTAGAAGCGTGGTGGTGCCTTTGATGGGTGTTTTACAAGGGAGGGTATAGTGATCGTCGCGTACAATGAGGCTTGAAGGGCGGGAAGGCACCACGGTATGGCGGGGTATAAAAAGAGGCAAATGATGAATCAGAGCGCAAGGGAGGTTGGGTGTGTCACCGGTTTGTTTGGGGTAGCTAAAAACGGTATCATTGCTGCCCCGTCGCAGGCGTAGTAATAGTAGCTCTGCTCTGTGTAATTCACGCAATGCAGTTGCATGAGGCATTTGTTTTGATCGTTGTAGGGTGATAGGAATAAAGGCAGATAATTGTGGACGTTGGGGCAAGCATTGATCGGTGAGTCCTGTTACCCAAAGACTATCAAAGGTACATCCTGAAGCCTCAAGAACCCCCAATACTTGGACTGGCGTCTCAGGGGTTTGTATTTGAAAAATAGTAGCCTTGGCAAGATCAGTCAGTGCTTGTAAAGCGTCTTGTTTGGACATGAGCGGCTGAATCATCGACAAAGCGCGTAGGTCATCTAACAAGGTGATGAATCGTTGAAAGCACTGGTAGGCGGAAGAACTCAAGGGATAGTCGCCTGGAAATCCAACAGCTATAAGACGTGTTTTAAATTGATCGGACCAACTACTGGGCGAGGCCTTGCTGGGATACAAAGAGATGGTTTGTAATAGGGTAGCGAGCCTTGGCGAGGTGGGCATTGTGGTTTGAATCATCATTGTTAATGCTAGGGTGTGACGTTGTAAGAGGGGGCTTTGTTGTAACAATTGTGCGCGTGCTGTGAATTCGTTTTTAGAGCCGGATAAGAAGGGAGAGCATAAGAGCAGCTGTACGGTTTGATGACTGATTGTGTCGTCTCCTAATGCCAGCCATTCTAAGGCATGAGTGACCAGAGGAAAATGGGTAAGGGGTTGGCCTAGAGATATATTAAATTGATGGCTTGGAATATGTTGTTCAAATAACCGTTGTAGGCGTTTAGACTGCGTTTGCAAATCGGGAACCACCACGGCAATACGCGTCCCTTTTTCTGTCAGTTTTTGTTGTACCCACCGAATCATTTGCAGATCCTCGTCTTTGTGATCGGTGGCAGGGTAGATCTGAGTAAGAGAAGGCTCGTGATCCAGATCGAAGGAGAGGGAAGGATTGCCCGCATCGGCTAGGGCACTTTGTAGGATTTGTTGTTGTGGGGTGAATTCATCAAATGAGATCCAGATAAGCGGAGTGGCTTCCAAGAGATCGGGTTTGTTTTGAAGATAGGTTGCCAGTTGCTCTGAGGTGATGGCATTGAGATCGGCAAGACGTGTTTGGAATTGGTGTGCCCAGGTTTGAAATTGTTGTGTTTGTGGGATCTCTTGAAAGGTTGGGTGATGCAGGTCAATGTCCCAGTGTTGACAACGACTCCAGGCCTCTTGGATTTGTGAGAGTAACCCTTCATTACAAGGGATCTCTTGTTCAAAGAGGAGTTGTATCCAAAGTAGTCGTGTCTGATGAGGGTTCAGTAGTAGCGGATGCATTGCTTCAGGATGGTTATCACGGTTTTTTTTGAAGAGCCAACTTAGAAAGGCGGGATAAGGCAATAGGCGGGGTTTCTCTTGAGCAGGAGTGGGATCTTGATTAAAAAACGTATGTAATAATTGGTTGCTTAAGCGATTGTTTGGAGTAATAACGATAGCATGATGATCTCGAAGTGCTGTGAATATATCGTCTCGTTGTTTTATGGTGATCACAGGAGATCTCAGGGTTATTAGCGCGAATGCAGGCAGAATAGTATACACTGAATATGGGCATGAAAAAGGATGACGTATGGAGATGATTCCATTTTTTAAAATGATGGTGGAGAGGGGTGCATCCGATTTGTTCTTCAGTGTAGGTGCCGCTCCCAATATTAAAATTGAGGGGGTAACAACCTCTATTAAACATCCGCCCTTAGACTCTATGCAATTGATGGTACTGGCAAAATCCCTCATGAATGATGTAGAGCAGAAGGAATTTGAAGCAACCATGGAGTTAAATAAGGCGCTTTCTGTGGAAGGGCTAGGGCGTTACCGTATTAATTTTTTCAAACAACGCGGCGAAATAGCCATGGTTGTCCGGTATATCAAAGGCAAGATCCCATCGATTGAAGCCTTACAGTTGCCGTCAATTTTAAGTGCCGTGGTCATGGAAGCTCGAGGATTGGTATTGGTTGTAGGCGCGACAGGTTCAGGCAAATCAACCGCTTTGGCTTCTATGATAGATTATCGAAACAAAAACCATACAGGACATATATTAACCATAGAAGATCCCATTGAGTATGTGCATCAACATCAACAATCTATTGTGGATCAACGAGAAGTGGGCATAGATACATTGAGTTATGACAATGCATTAAAAAATGCCATGCGGGAAGCCCCAGATCTTATTTTAATAG
>CAMBHM010000145.1 GCA_945867185.1 Legionella genomosp. 1 | reverse complement strand
CATGATAATATGCATTCTCATAAATAATGCGATGGGGTCTCGACATGAATAAATACCAAAAATTAAAAAACTGAACTCTAACAGAATAAATGTCGATATACAAACAGACTTGACCCCCACATTTTAACCCCATATTATGATACTTTCTTCATTTGTTGGTTGCCAAATATAGAGATGAATTATGAATATTGAAAAAAGTTTAGGTCAAGAGTTGATTGATGCCGTGGATGAGGCCTTATATTCTCCTGACAATGGACGCATGGTTAGAGCGGCTATAGATGTAAAAGAGTAATGTTAAGCAATGTCATGGCATTAAGTCCAATAGCTAAACAAAGGACATTTTAATTTAAGTGTAGAACGTGTTTTTATTAATACAACCTGTTCTTCATTTATCTTGTTCGAGCGTTTGGGTTCAGGCCGCTATTTTACTACGTATTTAAAGTTGATCGAGTCTACATTTTTATATATAATGATTAATAAAATATCCAATAAACATGGTTAATGGATAAAGGAACAATCATTATGAAAAAAACACACGGTGTTATTTTGCCGATCCTACTTCGACAATTAAGTGACGTGGGTGAGAGCATTCGCTTAGCACGTTTACGTAGATGTTTCTCCGCAAGTATTGTGGCGGAACGTGCAGGAATGACGCGAACGACGTTACGATCAATTGAGCGGGGCGATCCCAATGTGATGTTTGGCGCTTATGCACGGGTGTTGTTAACTTTGGGTCTAGAAAAAGATTTGGGGTTATTAGCGCGAGACGATGAGTTGGGCCGAAAATTACAAGACGTCGGGTTACCTGTTAAAGCTCGTGCGCCACGGAAGAAAAATTTTGAGCAAAAAAGAGAACATCCTGATGAAGCAAGGTGAGAAAGATATCTTGGTTTATGCGGATTGGCTAGAGGTAAAAGAGCCTCAATGTATTGGCGTTTTAAGTGGCTCCCTACTACGTGGAAAAGAAATATTTGCTTTCGAATATGATCCACTATGGTTAAGCTCTCAGAATATTCGCCTCCTTGATCCCTCGCTTCAGTTTTTTGAAGGGCGACAATTTGTACCTAAAACACAATCAAACTTTGGGTTGTTTCTTGATTCATCACCTGATCGGTGGGGACGACTTCTGATGAATCGACGAGAGGCACAGAACGCACGTGCAGAAGGTCGGTCTGAACGACGATTATTGGCGTCGGATTATTTGCTTGGTGTACATGATGAATGTCGAATGGGGGCTCTTAGATTCAAGTTGGATGTTACCGGTGAGTTTTTGGATGACAATAAAAAAATGACGTCACCCCCAATGACTTCTTTGAGAGAACTTGAGCAGGCGTCTCTGGCCATTGAAGCTAAAGATGCGGAGACGAATCAAGACTATGGGCATTGGTTGAATATGTTAATTGCACCAGGAGGATCTTTAGGTGGTGCACGCCCAAAAGCCAGCGTTGTTGATACACACCATCACTTATGGATCGCAAAATTCCCGAGCCGTTATGATGATATTGATATAGCTGCTTGGGAGATGCTGGCTTATCAGCTTGCCGAAGCAGCAGGAATAGTGATGGCAGATGTCATGCTGAAACGATTTGGTAGTGAAAATCATACCTTCTTATCTAAACGGTTTGATCGCACCACTGAAGGCAAAAGATTACAATTTGCGTCAGCCATGACCTTACTACAACGTCAAGATGGGGATGACGCTTCTACTGGCGTGACCTACCTCGATTTGGCAGAATTTTTAATGCGTGAGGGTGCCGAGCCAGAGCGAGACTTAGAACAACTATGGCAGAGAATTTTGTTTTTTGTTTGTATTTCCAATGTAGACGATCATCTTCGAAATCATGGTTTTTTACTTCAACCTAATGGCTGGATTTTATCCCCTGCTTACGATATCAATCCAGTCCCTCATTCAGATGGCCTTAAACTTAATATCTCAGAATTTGATAATACTCAGTCAATAGAGTTGGTTAAATCGGTTGCTCCTTATTTCAGGATCTCAGTCAACAAAGCAGATCTTTTCATTCGTGACATGCTGAAGATCATCAAAGGATGGCGAAAACAGGCCGATCATCTTGGGATTAGCCGATCCGAACAGTCACACATGAAAACAGCATTTAGGTTGGCTGATTAACCACTCAAAAAAACCAATGGGGTTTGCGCCAAGCAAGCCTGTGGAAGGAGGAAGTAATTTTTATTGCCTCTAGGTCTTTCAGTGCTTGCTTTTCAATAGCTGCTTTAGTAGGAAGTGCGGTAATACTTTTCAGTACGTTTAAAAATTTTTGATTCTCTGCTTCGGAAATTATCGGTATAAATAAGTCCTTCTTAAGTTTTGAGATTCTTTCAATTTCTTCTCCCTAGAGCCTCAACCACGGCTTCTTGCGCACTTTCATAAGTTTCCCTAGTCATACATTTCTCCACAATCCATATTGATTTAAATATAGACAATTTGTGTGGGTATAGGAGTTATAAAAGCCCTATTTGCCAATTCCTGAAAATATCGTGACCAAAATATTGGCAATAACAGAAGCGAACTTGCCGCGTTTTATCACCATCCAACTCCTTCTCATGAAAAATCGACCCTACTCATCCCTCGCTTCGCGGGATGACGTGGGGAGTTACAACCAAGAGCTCGCATTACAGTCAACTAATCAAGCTATTATCTAACTCCCTCTGCATTTTTTGGTCCTGTTGAACGGTTGTTTAATTATATTTTGGTCAAATCTTACGGTTAACGCAAGTTATTTTTGGTTAATATTAGGTGATTGGGCAGATCGAAACAACCTTAAAGATCTGCACAGTACCTCTTTTTGTTAACTGAACTTGATACCGATCGAAAAGATGATTTTCACCTTACGTTATTCGCGAACGTGAACTCCATCACTCCCGCAGGAATTTCCAAGGGCGCAATATACGTTGCTTTGCAACGTTTGCATTTTTGCCAGCATTGTCCCATGTGCCCCACGTCAATTAAATGTATTGGGGACGACAATAATCCAGTCGTGGCGCGATTGCCCCATAAGTCCCATTTGTCCCTTTATTTTTTGATAACCCCGCAACATCGCCAACTTTCTATGAGTCACCATATGATGTAAGTAAGTATGATTTTTTGATTTATTTGTATAATCGTGCTGCGCGCCATTATACAAACGAGCGTAACTATATTGAATGTACATGTAAATTTTGAAGTTATTTGGATGCGTCACTGTGGATGAATCCTCAGTGACGCAGCTCAGAAGTTCATTACCGCAAGGCATTGCCATGAATTTGGCATATATGGTAATTTTGCACTACGCAATGGAAAGCAAAGCATCCAACCTATGTCACCCCGGTTCCCGACAACAACCGGGGTACTGGCGCGCGCAGTTATGGAATACGCGCGTCATCAACCCGAAGAGACCTTACTATATGAGGTTATCGACGAGTATTACCCTGAATTCTTATCTCATCTGTCAGCGTCAGATAAGACACTTCCGCAATATGTTCAAAATGAGTTTGAGGCTTACCTGAAATGCGGCCGGCTTGAGCATGGTTTTTTGCGTGTGCAATGCGAATCATGTCCACACGAACAATTGGTCGCGTTCAGTTGCAAGCGCCGTGGCTTTTGTCCGAGCTGTGGTGCAAAGCGAATGGTGGAGAGTGCGGCATTACTGGTGGATTCAGTGCTTCCACGACAATCGATTCGTCAGTGGGTATTGAGTGTACCCTTTCCGTTGCGGTGGTTGTTTGCAAGTGAACCACGAATATTGAGTAAAGCACTTGGGGTTGTGACGCGTGCGATTGGCACCTACCTGGTTAAGAAAGCTGGTTTTACTCACGCAACTGCAAAGACGGGTGCGGTGACATTGATTCAGCGATTTGGGAGCGCACTTAACCTAAACATCCACTTTCATATGTTGTTCTTGGATGGGGTTTATGAGGTTGATTCTGCAGGTGGGGCCGGAAAGTTTCATACGATTGAAACGCCAACATCAGACGAAATGCAGCGGCTGCTTCAGCGGATTAGTGAGCGAATCGCCCGGCTTCTTGAACGAGAAGGATACTTGGAAAGGGACTCGGAGGAGGGGAGTCTGCTGCTGGATGGTTTTGAGGATGATGTGATAAATCATCTTCAAGGTAGTTCCGTCACCTACCGAATCGCCGTTGGCTCGCAACGTGGCAAAAAGGTTTTCACGTTAAAGACGTTAGCAGCCAGGGATGATGAGGAGATAAATGGTCAAACGTTGGCAAAAAGCGGTGGATTTTCGCTTCATGCGGGCGTTAGTGCCACATCCCATCAGCGAGATAAGGTTGAGCGATTATGTCGCTACATTGCAAGACCTGCGGTATCCACCCACCGAATGGAGCGCCTGGCAGATGGTATTATCAGTTACGAATTGAAGACACCTTATAAAAACGGCACGACGCATGTGCTATTTGAACCGCTAGATTTCATTGCCAGATTGTCAGC
>CAMBHM010000144.1 GCA_945867185.1 Legionella genomosp. 1 | reverse complement strand
CAGGGCGTCTCAATGTAGTGCTAAGCCGTCAACCAGATCTGATGATAACAGGTGTGACGATCGCACGCTCCTTGACAGAAGCGATAGCACTGTTACAAGCGTATCCAGAAGTCATGATCATTGGGGGCGCACACCTTTTTCTAGAAGCTTTACCTCGTGTCACCACGATTTATTTGACGAAGATTCATGCGAAGTTGGATGCAGATGTGTTCTTTCCTTCTTGGGATAGCACGCTGTGGCAGTGTGTCAGCACCTCAGAATGTCCCCGTGATGAACACAATCCCTATGCAATGACGTTCTATCATTACACAAGAAGTTATGACGGGCATGATCCTTAAGAAAGGTTAAAATTCGTCTAACTCTTCACGCAGGCGTTTTTCTTCATCGAGATCTTCGATGCGTCGTCGTCGTTCTAATTTGGTGGCCAGGTTACTTTTGGTGGGGGTATCCGAGGTGTCGGTAGCGTGGTCAAGCAGGGTGTCACTGTCAATACGTTGTGCCTTCATAGCCTCTCTCCTGTGGAGGGGCTCCTGCTGTCCATAAATCGTATGCGAGCCCGTGAGAAGAAAATACCAGAATTGGAGAGAAAAGAATAGAGGGTTACGCGCGTGGCGGAGCCATGATATCGTGGAGACCTTTATCAGCGAGTGTTCTTGGGGCAGGCACGTGAGCGCGAACATCGTCGCGAATGGCTTGTAATGCGCGTCTTAAATTTTGGGTTTCTTCAGGGACACTGGCGCGTGCTGCTAAGGTTTCTCGTTGCTTCTTGATGCTGTCCACTTCGCCTAGAATATCCTGCAGCATGTTCGGATCATCTTCAAATAAGGCGTCTTTGTCAGCGGTACACTTCATGACGTGACCATTGAGAACAATTTCAACGTCTTTAGGATCAAAGCCTGCTCGGATGGCCGCTTTGAAGGCATTTTTCGCCATGAGTTTAGCACGCCCCTCATCGGCCTCTGTGAGTTTAAATCGCATGCCTGTATGACCGGAGGCTCGTACGGTATTGGCAATGGTTTGTAGGTCCGTTAATAACTTGTTCGCATTTCCTTTATAGTAATGGCTGCCTGAAGTGAGTGCGCCCCAAAAATGATTCGGAAGATCAATATGAACGACCCCTGTCTTTTTATCGATGGTCATCTGTTGTCCGGTGAGGGTTTTGATGAGCGGCAGATCAGAGATGTTCATGTTTTCAAAATAAGCAGAGGTGTAGCGATTGCCTCGACGTACGGCAACGCCCCCCACGCCGGGACGTGCATGTTTTCGATGTAGTTCATCAAGGGCATCCAACATGTCTTTATCTCTTGAAAGCATCCCAAAGCAAGCAATGCGGTCCCGTTCTTTTTGTGCTTGATCTTTCAAAGCAGTGATGGGTGCATTCATGCTTTTATCAAGACTTTCTAGCTGCTTGTCATGTGTTTTTTTAAGGGCAGCCGCCATGCTTTCTTTGAGTTCGGTGGTATGGGTTGCGGATAAACCTAAATGCGTCGCATAAGCGTCCACAGCCGTCTCTAAAGCTGTGAGTTCGGTGCGATGTTGCGCTTTGATTGCTTCAAAGGCCTTACTTTTTTCTTCCGCATAGACGGCGGCGGCGGCATCTAAGTTAAATCGTGCGCCAGGTTTACTGAACTGCTCATGTAAAAAGTCTATTTCTGTTTGGAAGGCAGTGAGAATACGTGTGGTGTCCGGATTCTCTGTAGCCAGCGCCACCTCTATGGCTTCTTTTTGCGCAT
Organism: Legionella genomosp. 1; assembly: GCA_945867185.1. Lineage (GTDB taxonomy): Bacteria > Pseudomonadota > Gammaproteobacteria > Legionellales > Legionellaceae > CAMBHM01. The sequence continues at coordinate 2,751 of CAMBHM010000144.1, read as the reverse complement.
TATTGGCAGGATCGTCAAGAGATGCAGATATTTTTATAGCCGCCCCAGGCAGAGTGACTTCAGAAAAAACAGCAGCGGTTTGAACTCGACTGCTGCGATAATCAACAATGGTGTCTTTGGTAGGCAGCCCTTCTTTCATCCCGGTGATACTGGCACTCAAGGCATGGCGTCCCATAAAGTCTGCACGGCCTTCTTCAAGGAGGGCCTCGTCGACTTCATCTCTGGTAAGATCTTCTTCGTTGGTTAAGATCCTTATCGGTGCAGTAAGGAGAACACCTACGTAGTGTAGGATAGCGCCTGAAACTGTACGTTTTTTAGCCATTGTAATACCTAAAATATAAGCCACTTATGGATGAAGTATAGCATCAAATGATTAACAGAGTCTTATGCATCGATTCACCAAGCAGCAATGGCGGCTGATCCAAACAGGCTGTGTGCTTTTTCTTTGACTTCTGGGGAGTTCAATGCTGCTACGAACTGATTCAGTTGTTCTTTTTTAGTACTGTCTTGTCGGATGACTATTAAATTCGCATAGGGGGACTCTTTGCCTTCTATCAACAGCGCATCCCGTTGCGGGTTTAGCCCGGCAGGGATGGCAAACGTAGTATTGATGATGGCAGCGTCCACATCAGGGAGTACACGAGGGAGTTGGGCTGCATCTAGTTCTTTAAACCGCAGGTGTTTGGGGTTTTTTGTGATGTCGCTTAGCGTGTCGTGGCGGGTGGATTTTAAGCGAATCAACCCTGCTTTGTTGAGCAATAACAAGGCGCGTGCTTCGTTACTGGGATCATTTGGTAAGGCAATGAGTGCACCCGTGGGTAAAGCGTTTAGGGATTTGACTTTGGTGGAGTAGAGTCCTGTGGGATAGACAAACGTTTTGCCGATGACTTCTAAATTATATCCATGCGCTTTTTTCGCGGCTTCTAAATAGGGTAAATGTTGGTATACGTTGGCATCCAAGCTGCCATCTTGTAGGGCTTCATTGGGCAGATTATAGTCATTGAATTCAACGATCTTGATGGTCAAGCCATAGCGTTCCAGGGCCACTTTCGCGGCCACATCCACCAATTCCGTCTCTGGTCCTGAGATGGTGCCTACAATCAGAGAGTGGTCGGAGGGTTTATGGCACCCAAGCAATGAAACCAACACCAGAAATGTAAAAAAAATACGCACAAAACGCTCCTTAATCATGTGTGAAGCGACGCGCCAAGCGATCGCCGCTCATTTGCAAGCCTTGAACAATCAGTACCAAAATCACCACGGTGAGCAGCATGACGCTCACATCGAACCGTTGATATCCATACCGAATAGCGAGATCTCCCAACCCGCCGCCGCCGACGGTTCCTGCCATGGCTGAGTAGTTGACCAAGGTAATCGCGGTGACGGTCGTTGCGTGAATGAGGGCGGGCAAGGCTTCTGGTAGCAGCACATGGCGTATGGTTTGCCAGGGGCTTGTCCCCATCGCGAATCCTGCTTCAATGAGCCCACTTGGTAAGGTTTGATAAATGTTGTCCACCAATCGTGCAAAAAAGGGGGTGGCCCCCAATGTTAATGGGACGATGGCTGCATGGATCCCAATGGAGGTTCCAACGAGTAGCCGTGTGAAGGGAATGAGGGCGACTAAGAGGATGATGAAGGGAATAGAGCGGCTGATGTTGATAACGCTTGCGATGGCATGATTGAGCATGCGATTGGGTTTGATGGCTTGACTTGTAAAAAGCAATGTTCCAAGGGGCAAACCCAATAGGCAAGCAAACACGGTGCTCGCAAATACCATATAGAGTGTTTCACCCGTTGCAAGCAGTAGATCATACCCCATGGTCATATCCTAAAATCTCCACAGACAAATGGCAGGCCTCACAGCGTTTGATGAAGGTTTTCAGCAAGGCCGGGTTGGCATTCAGTTCAACGATTAATACGCCACAGGTGGCAGTGTCGAAGCGATCGATGTTAGCGAGTAATATGGTGATGTCAAGGTGTAGTTCACGACTCGCTTGGCTGATAAAGGGCACAGTGGCGCCTTCGCCTTCAAAAAACAACCGAAGCAATGGTTTGTCGTTTGGTTCTTGAGACAATTGACTGCTAAAACACGGTGGTAAAACAGGGCTCAGTTGCGCGTATAAGAGCGCTCTTGCAGGACTGTTTTTTAAGCTAAAAATGTGTGCCAGAGCGGCTATTTCAATGATCTTTCCTGTTTCAATGAGAGCGAGTCGGTGACAAATGCGTTTGACTACATCCATGTCGTGGGTGATGAGTACGATGGTGATGCCATACAGGACATTGATTTTTTTTAAGAGCGCTAAAATGGCATCGGTGGTGTCTGGATCAAGGGCTGAGGTTGCTTCATCACATAACAAAATTTTAGGGGAGCAACTGAGCGCACGTGCGATGGCAACACGTTGTTTTTGACCACCACTCAATTGGGCAGGATAGGCCTGTTTTTTATCGTTTAATTCTACGAGCGGCAAGAGCTCTTCAATTTTTTTCTGAATGGTCTTTTCATCGATGCCTTGAATGCGCATGGGGAGCGCTATGTTGTCATAGACGGTTTTAGAGTTTAATAGATTGAAATGTTGAAAAATCATGGCGGTTTTATGGCGTGCTCGGCGCAATTGGCGAGCAGAGAGTTGGGTGATGGGCTCGCCATCTATCAAGACTTCTCCATCATCGGGTCGTTCGAGCAGGTTCATACAGCGTAGCAGTGTAGATTTGCCCGCGCCGCTTTTACCTATGATGCCAAAGATCTCGCCT
>CAMBHM010000143.1 GCA_945867185.1 Legionella genomosp. 1 | reverse complement strand
CTCATGGCTGGGTGTGAGGTTCATACGGTATATACCGGCATCGCAGGCAGTCATATACGTAGCTTGAATTCTCATGGCATCGTCGCCATTCGCGATCAAGAGGTGTCTTCAGCAGATGTAGAGCGGGTGATTGATGCGGCCAAGGCGGTGGTGATTCCCGCCGATCAGAAAATCTTACATATTCTACCGCAAGAGTACATCATTGATAATCAAGGCAGTATCCGAGAACCGATTGGCATGTCGGGGGTTCGCTTAGAGACCCGTGTGCACATTGTGACGGGTGCTGTCAGCGCGGCTCAAAATATTGTCAAATGCGTTCGTCGCTGTGGTCTTGATGTGCATGACATCATTCTTGAGCAATTGGCTTCGAGTCATGCCGTCTTAACAGACGATGAAAAAGAACTGGGCGTCTGTTTGGTTGATATCGGTGGCGGCACAACAGACATTGCTGTTTTTTTCGAAGGTGCAATCCAGCATACGGCTGTTATTCCCATTGCAGGCGATCAAGTGACCAATGACATCGCTATGGCGTTGAGAACGCCCACAAAATCGGCAGAAGCCATCAAACTGAATTATGGCTGTGCGATGCCAGAGCTTGCGAATGTCAGTCAAATGATAGAAGTATTGAGTGTGAACGAGCGACCAGGTCGAAAAATTTCAGCAAAAGCGTTGTCTGATGTGGTGTCTGCCCGTTATGAAGAGTTGTTTACTTTGGTACGGGATGAGTTACGGCGTAGTGGATTTGAAGAGTTGGTGGCAGCAGGCGTAGTGCTGACTGGTGGCGCATCGAATGTTCATGGGGCGATCGAATTGGCTGAGTTGTGCTTTGAGATGCCGGTCAGGCATGGGTGTGCACATCCTATTGCGGGACTAACAGAAGCCACGTCTAATTCTTCTTTAGCCACTGGGGTTGGTTTATTGTTGCACGGTCTTCAACAACAATACGAAGGCGGGTATACTATTCCTGTGTTGAATGATAGTACAAGTGGTGTGTGGACACGAATGAAAAAATGGTTTCATGGCAACTTTTAGGTCTCTGGGCTACTACGCTCATAGGCGCAACTTGGACGACTAGAGGTATATCGTAATGTTTGAATCAATGGAAACCCAGCAAGAAAATGCCGTCATCAAGGTCGTTGGCGTTGGTGGTGGTGGCGGTAATGCCGTGGAACACATGGTTGCTGAAAATATCGAAGAAGTTGAATTTATTTGTGCGAACACCGATGCACAAGCGCTTAAAAATTCCAGCGCAAGACTCATTCTTCAATTGGGCGATGCTTTGACGAAGGGACTTGGTGCGGGTGCAAATCCTGCCATTGGTCGAGAAGCTGCAGAAGAGGATAGAGAGCGTATCAAAGATCTCTTAAAAGGCGCTGACATGGTATTCATCACGGCCGGCATGGGGGGGGGTACCGGTACGGGGGCAGCGCCTGTGTTTGCTCAGATCGCAAAAGAGCTGGGGATTTTAACCGTTGCGGTGGTGACCAAACCGTTTTCATTTGAAGGCAAGCAACGTGCACTGGCAGCAGAAGAAGGGATTCGACGATTGGCGGAACATGTGGATTCGCTTATCACCATCCCTAATAATAAGCTATTGAGTGTGCTTGGTAAAAATATCAGTTTGTTAAATGCGTTTAAAGCTGCGAACAATGTATTGTTGGGCGCGGTGAAAGGGATTGCTGATTTGATCACGCGCCCAGGTCTTATCAACGTGGATTTTGCTGACGTGCGTACCGTGATGTCTGAAATGGGTATGGCTATGATGGGAACGGGTAGCGCAAAAGGAGAACAACGGGCACGTCAGGCGGCTGAAGCAGCGATCGCCTCTCCTCTGTTGGAAGATGTCAATTTTTCAGGTGCGCGTGGTATTTTGGTGAACATCACAGCAGGCATGGACATGTCCATCGGTGAGTTTGAGGAAGTGGGGGATGTTGTGAAGGAGTTTATCTCAGACGACGCTACGGTTGTGGTTGGGACGGTGATTGATCCTGAGATGACAGAAGAAATGCGTGTGACGGTGATAGTGACTGGACTGGGTGATGTCCGACAACGTCAACAACAAGCGCCTGTTCGATCTCGACTTGCAGAATCAAGACGTATGGATGGATCATTGGATTATCAACAACTAGAACGGCCAGCGGTTCTTCGTAAACAAGCAGCAGCGCCTATGGCAACGCAAGGCAATGATGCGGTGCCTGATGTCGATTATTTGGATATTCCTGCCTTTTTACGCCGTCAAGAAGAGGCGTAGTCTTGTCCCCCTTCCAGCTCGTGAGAGAGGGGGGCTCATTTTTATGGCGTTTGAATTAGACTTATCAATAAAACATTGATAAGGTAGGGGAATTTGTACGTATTATTAGCGTATAGGGTCTATTATAAGGGGTAGTGCAAAGGTGAGTGTGGCATGATAAAACAAAGGACCCCTAAAAAGGTCATTCAAGCGACAGGCGTTGGCTTGCATTCGGGTGATAAAGTCCTGCTCACGCTTCGTCCTGCTCCGATCAATACCGGTATCATTTTTAGACGTACGGATTTATCCCCAGTAGTTGAAATACCGGCCTCTTATGAACATGTCTGTGACACCACGTTGTGTACGTCTTTGCAGCATCAAGGGGTAAAAGTAGCAACCGTGGAGCATTTGCTATCGGCGCTGGCTGGCCTTGGCATCGATAATGCCTATGTGGACGTGAATGCCGCTGAAATTCCCATCATGGATGGCAGCGCAGCTCCCTTTGTGTTCTTGATACAATCAGCAGGCATTCGGGAACAAAGTGCGGCAAAACGTTTTATTCGAATTTTAAAACCCATTCGTGTTGAGGAGCATGGCAAATACGTGCAGTTTCTTCCTTATAATGGATATAAAATATCCTTTACCATTGGGTTTGATCATCCTGTGTTCAATGACAAACCTCAAACGGCCACCTTAGACTTCTCCTCAACCTCTTATGTAAAAGAAGTGTGTCGTGCGCGTACCTTTGGATTTTTGTCTGATTATGAGAAATTACGGGAATCTGACTTAGCCAAGGGCGGTAGTTTAGACAATGCAGTGGTGGTTGATAATTATCGTGTATTGAATGAAGATGGTTTGCGGTTTGAAGACGAATTTGTCAAACACAAAGTATTGGATGCCATTGGCGATTTGTATTTATTAGGAGCAAGTCTTATTGGTGCTTTTGAGGGATATAAATCAGGTCATGAATTGAATAACAAATTATTACGGGCATTGGTTGCAGAACAACATGCTTGGGAATATACCTATTTTGATCTCGAGAATTATGAGCCTTCTTTTCAATCGGGTTTGTTTGCAGCTGAAGCCAGTCGATAAAGTGCTTGCTTGAGTGGGGCGTACTGGCAGTGTTCAGCGCCTGCTGTGATGGTTGCTTGAGCAGTGGTTGAAAGGGTGGTGGGGCGTTTTGTTGTTCGAAGGCGGGCCATTTCTGTTGTTGCTACGGTGACTTTAATAGAGCTCAACTGATAAAGTTTTGCTTCTCTACGCAATTTGTCACGTAATTCAGGCACGCTATACCGCAACTGTGATGCCCATACAGCATCTGTTGTCACGATCACAAGACATCCTCTTGTGAAGCTGCCGACTTGGCAATGTGCTTGAAGTGCTTCTGGAAGAGAGCTAGACAATTGTAGTTGTAATGCTTCCAGTTGCACCGTGCGTTGACAGATCTCACGTAGTCGATTATTTAAGCAACGATGAATACGGCGCATGGGTCAAACCACGTCATAAGGAGAATCAATGTCTGATAATAACATCGTCTATGAAGCACGTCTTCATAGAATTCTTTTTTCAGGGCCCATTTTACTGTGTTGCTTTGGTCTTTTTTTGGCCATGGAGGTTGAAGCGTTGTCCTTGATTGGATATTTTTTTTCTGGACTGTCGCTGCTATGGGGAGTGATGGTCTGGATGACCTATCAGTTTTCATCAGTGATCATCAAACAAAAACAGATCATTGTACGCACCGGTGTGTTGGTCCGAAATACGTTAGATATTCCTATGACTAAAATAGAAACCATTGACATTCGACAGTCATTATTAGGGAGTGTGTTGAATTACGGAACGTTAGTGATTACCGGCACGGGCGGTACTCGGCAATTTATCAATTGTTTGAATAAGCCATTGACTTGTAGACGGTATATTGAACAATTGATGCACGCTTGATCTGAACCCATCGTGCACGAGAGCTAGTGTTGACATCCTCCTCGTCCTTTAGGGCGAGGAGGATGTCAATTATTCAGGATGGTCAAGGTTTCAGTGTGCCCTCCTCGGGAGGGTTCGGCGCGTCCTCCGGTAGCTTGCCTTCTCCCGAGGTTTGTTGCTTCAGTCTCGCCTTGAAGCTAATCGGTGCGGCTGCAGCTACTACAGCCCTCGGTGTTGTATCTGAAGCGCTTACCACCAGCGCTTCTTCTGTAGCCCTACCTCGCATATGCACAGCGTGTGCCGAAGAAGCTGCTTCTTGAAGAGCTGTTGCTGTCTTTTCAAAAGAGTCGGTAGTGAATGGGAAGTCCTTCATGGCCTTCCATTGATCGGGGGTCACATCG
>CAMBHM010000142.1 GCA_945867185.1 Legionella genomosp. 1 | reverse complement strand
TCAACGGATCATCCCACTACCCTCTGAACTCTGTACAGAGGGTCACTCATTTGTTTATTTATCATCCATAATCAAAACGCATATCCATGATTTTTTTCCAGGCATGGAAATCAGTGGCTGTTATGCCTTCCGTTTAACACGCAACAGCGACTTGTTTTTACGCGATGAAGAAATTGACGACTTGGCTGCTGCAGTACAACGAGAGTTACTCTCTCGCCATTATGGGCATGTAGTCCGTCTGGAGCTCGAAAAACAATGTCCTGAAGAACTGACTAATTTTCTGTTACAGAAATTCCACCTGCGCCATGAAGACGTTTACTATTGCGATGGGCCAGTCAACTTGCAGCGTTTTCTAACTGCCATCAACAAAATCAATCGACCCGATCTAAAATATGCCCCTTTCACCCCAGAAAGCTTAAACCTCCCAAAAGGCAAGCATAGTTTGTTCAGCTTATTAGACGACCAAGATCTCCTGTTACATCACCCCTTTCAAAGTTTTGATGTGGTGATTGATTTTATCAGACAAGCAGCGCTCGATCCGAGCGTGCTCGCCATCAAACAGACCCTGTATCGCACCCACTTTAATTCTCTTATTGTCCAAGCACTGGTAGAAGCTGCCCGCGCTGGTAAAGAGGTGACCGCTGTCATTGAGCTTCGCGCACGGTTTGACGAAGAATCGAATCTTAAATTAGCCAATCGATTACACGAAGCAGGGGTACTCGTTCTATATGGCGTCGTCGGCTTTAAAACTCATGCGAAAATGACACTCATTGTTCGCCGAGTACTTGGAAAATTAAAACGCTATGTCCACCTGGGTACCGGCAATTATCATGAAGAAACCGCCACGCGTTACACTGATCTAGGCCTATTAACGGCCCACCCTGATATCACCGCCGATACCCAATCCTTGTTTCAACAACTGACAGGACTTGGTAAAGCTGTTAAACTAAAGGCCTTGTGTCACTCCCCCTTTACCTTGAAGAAAAATCTCCTTGAACTCATCGATCAATGCTCTCTCTCCGTAAAAGAAGGGAAGTCCTCTGAAATAATCATTAAAGTCAATGGATTAACAGATAAGTCTATCATCCAAGCCCTTTATGCTGCTTCTCAGGCAGGCGTTAAAATAACCCTTATCGTACGCAGTGTTTGCTGCCTACGTCCCGGCATTCGAGGCGTTTCAGAGACTATCCGTGTCCTCTCTATTGTCGGTCGATTCCTCGAGCATCATCGCGTCTATTACTTTCGACAAGGCGAAGAAGAGCAAATTTTTTGCTCCAGTGCCGATCTCATGGAACGCAATTTATATAGCAGAATTGAAGTGATGTTCCCTATTTTGGATGAAGAATGCCGACGACGGATCAAACAAGAAATCTTTAAAAATTATTTGAAAGACAACCGCGATGCTTGGGAAATGAAACGGGATGGAACCTACAAACCCTTAAAACAGGGCACCCATAGTGCACAGGAAAAATTGTTGGGCTATTACTGCCAGAAATAAGCGCTTTCTATACAAATAGTGTCTTGTGTCCTTTCCCAGCCTCCTCACGCGCCAACTTCGGCACCAGATAACCAGGCAACTTGGCTTGCATGGCCCGAAAAAGCATTGTCGCCGTCTCAAACGGCACATCAAAATGGACTGCTCCCTGCACCTTATCCAATACATGCAAATAATACGGCAAAACACCACATTCAAATAAGCGCTCACTCAACGCCACCAATACCGATACCGAATCATTCACACCTGCCAACAACACCGATTGATTAAGCACATAGCACCCCACCTGCCGTAATGCCACACAAGCTGTTTGCACGCTATTATCTAACTCTTGTGGATGATTACTATGCAAGACTACTACCACACGACAGTGTGCCGTTGAAAACAGGGTTAGTAACTCCGGTGTGATACGTTCTGGCAACACCACCGGCAACCGAGTATGAATCCGTATGGTTTTAAGATGTGTTATCAAGGACAGTTGGGCAAATAGTTCAACCAACACGGTGTCGGTAGCCAGCAACGGATCTCCCCCACTCAAAATCACCTCATGAATCTCTGGATGCACTGCAATATAATCCAACACCGATTGCCAGCCATGACGACCAGGATTGTGATCTTGATAGGGAAAATGACGCCTAAAGCAATATCGACAATGGACCGCACAAGCACCCGTTAGGGTCAACAATACCCGACCATGATATTTATGTAACAAGCCACTCATCGGAGTGATTATGGCCTCGCCTAAGGGATCAAGCACGAAGTCTTCTCGCACCACATGCTCTTCTGGCACTGCCAATACTTGTAATAATAGTGGATCCCATCGATTGCCAGGTACCATGCGTGCAGCAAACCCCTTAGGCACCCTTGTTTTAAATTGTTTTTCAGCGCCTTGATCGCTTAATTCAGCGGGTAGGCCTAAAAATTGCAGCAACGCCTCTGCCGAAGAAAAGCCTTCTGATAATATTTTTTGCCAACGTGCTATGGTTTCTCGCATTCAGTATTCATACTTGATAAACTGCACGGACTGTAACGAAATCACAGCAAAATCTCAACTGCGGAGCATCCATGGCCACCTATAACACCAATGAATTAAAAAACGGATTAAAAATAACCGTTGATAACGCCCCCTGCAATATTGTTGACTGTGAGTTTGTTAAACCCGGAAAAGGCCAAGCCTTCACGCGGCTTAAAATTCGAAATCTCAAAACAAACCGAGTCGTTGAGCGAACCTACAAAGCCAACGATACTTTTGATTCAGCAGACGTAGTCGACGTTGAAATGCAATACCTCTACAACGACGGAGAACAATGGCATTTTATGGTGCCTGATAATTTTGAACAATACGCAGCCGGCAGTGACGCTGTCAAAGAGGCCGCCCAATGGCTTAAAGAACAAGCACTCTGCATCATCACTTTATGGAATAACGAGCCTTTGTTAGTCACCCCACCCACCTTCGTCGTACTGGCTATCACAGAAACTGATCCTGGCTTAAAAGGAGATACCTCTGGGGGTGGCGGGAAACCGGCCATACTAGAAACTGGTGCAGTCGTACGTGTGCCTCTCTTTGTACAAACAAGCGAGCTGATTAAAGTAGATACCCGCAATGGCGAATACGTGTCTAGGGCAAAAGAATAAGGAGCCCTAATATTGGCCTCCATAGTTAGGGCGGGGTTTGCCGTGATAACGGTTGCCCGGCGCATAATAATTGGAAGCCCACCCCCCATAACCAACATACCCATTATAGCCATAATTGCCCAGGCTATCATCCGAACCATAACCAACGGTATATCCGTCAAAATTAGGGCCATACGGCACCGTATCAACGGTACAGCCACCAAGACAAGCCGCCAGAGAAAGCAACACCACCGCGCCTTTATTCATGATCAGTTCCCTGAAAGATCATTGTACATGGAGTATAGGATGCGATCTGGTATATCGCAAGAATCTCCCGAGCAAGCCAGATCCCCTCTAAATGCCCTTTTAGCCTAATATCACTCAATGAGATTTTCTGTTGGTTCAATTATGATGAATTAAAATCATCCGCCTCATGTGTGTTTTTATACTTTTTTATTATTGATATTATTCTTGATAAAAAACACATAACCACATGATATTTATTGAAATAAAAAAACAACACCCCTAGATTCATCCCTTTTATTATTGATTTATTATTGATTTTTTCATCAATGCCCAGGTAGGTGATTTACGAGATCCTGTATTGAAAATGATCCCTTTACTTCGCATCTGCGTGATCAAATACGTGATTTTATTCTGCTTTTGGCTATCATCCAGCGCGTCACTCAGCTTACTCCATAATAGTTTATCTATTTTACTCCGAGACGCTGATCCAAACTTCTCTAAATAATCAATAATCAACTTTTGATAATAACCATTATCTTGAGCTCGCGTATGGATATAGTCGACCGTTGTAGCCGTAGCAGTTGCAATTGAAGCTGAAACATAAAAATGAGGCTTCCGCCCTTCTATTAATTTTTCACGCCGCAAATGTTTGATAGCCTCATTACTTAATGACAAATGCTTTTGCACACGATCAAGCGCTACAATATCATCCAATGTTAAATTGGTTTTTTGAATCAACATTCTTGAATATGCCAGATCCACAATACGCCCATAAATAGTCATCTTCACGGCGTGAGGCTCTGTTAAATCATAATCAGGCAGCGGAAAGTAACGCCGTGCTTGCCCAGTATACATTTCATGAATACCACACCCCATGGTATCAATCATACCCAATTCAGCCATGGCCTGTGTTAAAAATGGATTACGGTAGCGTCGTGGAGTCTTGTGCCCAGAAATATAATCATCTGGACGTCCCTCGTAAAAAGAACCCGCGTTTTCAAGCACCAATCGATCTAGAAACTCAGTGACGATGATCCGCGCATGCAAAGAGTAATCTTGATGGTATGTAAAGTAATTTATTATGTAAAGTGTATCTAATAACCCCATATAAACTAAAGGATTCTATGTTTTTTAACTTTTCATAAAAAAATGGCCTAATATTTGTATATCCCAATTGAAAGAGCAACTCACATGGATACGCAAAATATT
>CAMBHM010000141.1 GCA_945867185.1 Legionella genomosp. 1 | reverse complement strand
GCTTAAGATCCCTATTGAAGCCTTGGCGTCAATGCCATGTCCTGCCATTTTACATTGGAATATGAATCACTTTGTGGTTCTGAAGGAAGTCAAAAAAAATCAAGTGGTGATTCATGATCCAGCCACGGGGGTTCGTCATTGCAGTATGGAGGAGTTAGCAGCGTGCTTTACTGGGATTGCATTGGAAGTTCAAAGGGGGAGTGATTTTAAGATCATTCGACAAGGCAAGTCGTTGACTTTGTCATCGTTGGTACGAGCAGCTCAGGGTGTGAAGCCCTGTTTTATAGTACTTCTGTTATTGTCTTTGACGATCGAAGCATTGAGTATTTTGAATCCATTGTTTATGCAATATGTAACAGATAATGTCATTGGGTCTAGTGAGCGCAGTAATCTGCTGGTGATATCCTTTGGATTCTTGTGTGTGGGCGGCTTGCAAGTAGTGACTGAGTATATGCGAGGGCACTTGGTCATCGTGATGACAAACCAGTTGACTGAGCAATTTTCTTCAAATGTTGTGAAGCATATTTTACAGTTGCCCTTGTCCTTTTTCGAGAAAAGACACGTGGGTGATCTGCAATCTAAATTCCAATCCATTGATCAAATTCAAAAAAAAATAAGTACAGATTTTATCAATACAGTATTAGATGGTCTCCTCATTCTGATTACTGTGCTAGTGATGCTTTGTTATAGCCCGCTTTTAACGGGGATGGTTTTGTGTGCGCTCGCCCTCACTATCGTCGTTCGATTTATTTCCTATCAGAGTTTAAAAAGGCATACTGAGCACTCGATCTACGAGCATGCAAACGCCATGAGTGTCTTTTTAGAGACTCTGAAGGGGATCGTACCTATTAAGTCGTTTCTTAAAGAAGGGGTGAGGTTTCATACGTGGAGAAATAGCTATATCGATGCTTTGAATGCTGATATTCAGATCTCAAAGAAGCAATTGATTTACCAAGTAGCGCAACAATTGTTATTTTATGTGGAGCATATTGGGGTGGTGACGGTAGGGGCCTTATTGGTAATATCCAATCAGTTTTCAGTCGGGATGTTGATTGCTTTTCTTGCTTATCGGTTACTTTTGGTGAATAAATCGTCCTCATTTGTGCAGAATATCTTTGATTATGCGCTTATATCCATTCAACTTCGTCGATTGGGCGATATCTTGTTTGAAGAGCCTGAGACAGTTAATTCAGGCGTTGGACATGGACTAACGGGGGCCTTGTCTTTAAGGCAGGTGTATTTTAGATACCACGCGTCGGAAGGGCCAGTGCTTCATAATCTTACTTTAGAGATCAAAGCTGGTGAAAAAGTGGCTATTGTAGGACGATCAGGGGGAGGGAAATCCACGTTATTAAAAGTCATGATGGGGCTGCTTGAGTCTTCATCAGGAGAGATATTACTGGATGGTATTCCGCTAAAACAATTTGGATTAAATAATTACAGATCTATGACTGCGGCAGTCATGCAGGACGACGCGTTACTATCAGGATCTATTTTAGACAACATTTCTTTTTTTGATGAAGTGATTGATATTGATCGGGTGTATCGAGTGGCTGCCTTGGCTTGTATTCATGAGGAGATCATTCAATGTCCGATGGGATATGAAACACTTGTTGGGGATATGGGATCAACGTTGTCGGGTGGTCAAAAACAGCGGATCCTGATTGCGAGAGCCCTGTATAAGCAGCCTAAAATTTTATTTTTAGACGAAGCCACCAGTCATTTGGATCTGGCGAATGAACAGGCTATCAATCGATCCTTGAAGTCCTTGGCAATGACGCAAATTATCATTGCTCATCGGGAAGAAACGATACGGTTGGCAGATAGAATCATTCATCTGGATGAGCTGGTTTCATCATAAGAGCTTGTAGGAGGGATTTGAATACTTTGGGCGTGCCAGCCACAACATCTCCGTGTTGTAGAAAGTTCTCGCCCCCTTGCAGGTCGCTGATTAATCCGCCTGCTTCTTGAATCAATAGGCTGCCGGCTGCTAAATCCCAGGGACGTAAACCAAATTCCCAAAAACCATCCAAACGGCCGGAGGCCACATAGGCTAAATCAAGCGCTGCAGATCCTGTACGTCTTACGCCGTGGCATTTTCCAAATAATTTTTCAAGCGTAGGCAACCATCGTTCTTTGGAAGCGAGATCATGGATGTGGAATCCTGTGCCCAACAAGGCTGCATGTAACTGTGTTTGTTTGGAAACGCGTAGACGTCGATCATTTAAACGAGCCCCACGACCTCGGCTGGCTGAAAAACATTCGTGTCTGATGGGATCATAAACGACGGCATGTTCAATGCGATTTTTGATGCGTAAAGCGATAGACACGGCGTAGAAGGGAAAGCCGTGGAGGAAGTTATTGGTGCCGTCTAAGGGATCGATGATCCAGACTGATTCGGCGTCTGGGTTTTGTATACCGCTCTCTTCTGCTATGATCCCGTGATCAGGATAGGCTTTATGGATGGCGTAAATAATGGCTTGCTCGGCTTTCACGTCCACTTCTGTGAAAAAATCGTGCGCATTCTTTGCGGTGATTTTGATGCGATCTATCTGATCAGCTTGGCGAATAATAATATCACCTGCTTGGCGTGCAGCACTGATGGCAATGTTTAAAAGGGGTTGCATAAGGGCGCTCGTGGTCAACAAAACGGGTGAGTGTAACACAATTAGGATACACATGTCCCATGAACTTTAATTCTATTCGCATCGTATTGGTTGCGACGTCTCATCCTGGCAATATCGGCTCCACGGCGCGGGCTATGAAAACCATGGGGTTTCGGCGCTTGTATTTGGTAAGGCCCAAAGCATTCCCTGATCCCAGGGCCCATGAGCTAGCGGCCGGCGCTGACGATTTATTTCAAGAAACAGTAGTGACTGATTCTTTGAAAGAGGCCCTTCTGGGGTGTCATGTGGTGTTTGCAACCAGTGTTCGATCGAGGGATCTGGCATTACCTACGTTGACACCAGCTCTTGCCGCAAGCACTGTGGCTGAAGCCGGGGATCAAACAGAAGTCGCTTTCGTGTTTGGAAGAGAGCATGCCGGGTTGACGAATGAAGAGTTGCTCCATGCACATTATCAAGTGGTGATCCCAAGCGATCCAGCATGGAGCTCCTTGAATTTGGCGCAATCTGTACAGATTATCGCTTATGAGTTACGCTTGCGATTGCTTGCGTTTTGTCCTGCAAAGCCTGAACCGCAAGAAGCCTTGGCGACCGCAGAGTCAGTAGAACAATTTTACGAGCAATTGGAACAGGTTTTGATCGACATTGACTTCTTAAAACCGTCAAATCCAAAAAAATTACTGCTTCGGCTACGCAGATTGTTTAATCGTACTAGACTTGAATGGACAGAGGTGAATATTTTGCGTGGTATTTTAACGCAGATCAGGAAGGGGCGGTCCTTATGACAACAGAGCGGCCTATTTATTTTGACTACATGGCAACCACACCAGTGGATCCGCACGTGGTTGAGACGATGATGCATTATCTTGGGCCCACTGACAAATTTGGTAATCCAGGATCGGTGACGCATGTCTATGGTCGAGAGGCAGCCATCGCTGTTGAGCATGCACGGTTGCAAGTAGCAGACACAGTAGGGGCGCATGCTGAAGAGATCATTTTTACATCTGGTGCGACAGAGGCGGATAATTTGGCTATTTTAGGGGCAGCTCGGTTTTACCAACGAAAAGGCCGACATGCCGTGACGATGAAGACCGAGCACAAGGCGGTATTAGATAGTTTTAAGCAGTTGGAACGAGAAGGATTTCGGATCACTTACTTGCAACCAGGAGCAGATGGATTATTGGATCTATCAACCTTGGCAGACGTGTTATGCGAGGATACGATTCTAGTCTCAGTGATGCATGTGAACAATGAAACAGGCGTGGTACAACCGATCGAAGCCATTGGGGAGCTATTGCGTGGCAAAGGTATTCTGTTTCATGTAGATGCGGCTCAGAGTGCTGGCAAACTTCCTATAGCCCTTGATCAATGGCCGGTAGATCTGATGTCTTTTTCGGCCCATAAAAATTATGGCCCCAAAGGGGTAGGGGCCTTGTTTATTCGTCAGAAACCTAGAATTCGCTTACAGGCGCTTAGTTTTGGGGGAGGGCATGAAGGAGGTTTACGATCGGGAACATTACCCACCCATCAAATTGTAGGGATGGGCGAGGCGTTTGCCTTGTCTGAAACCACTCGAATAGCAGAGCAAGCTCGTATTTTATCGTTAAGACAGCACCTTTGGGATGGCATTGCCGAGCTACCAGGGATTCGTTTGAATGGCAGTAGTGTGCATCGGATTGCGGGGACCCTCAACATGAGTTTTTCGGGGTTAGACGGCGAAGCCTTGCTGCCAGCTTTGAATCAAATCGCTATATCCACGACCTCAGCCTGCAGTTCGGCCAGTGTCGAGCCCTCTTATGTGTTGCGTGCCATGGGAGTCAGTTCTGCTTTGGCAAAAAGTTCAATC
Organism: Legionella genomosp. 1; assembly: GCA_945867185.1. Classification (GTDB taxonomy): domain Bacteria; phylum Pseudomonadota; class Gammaproteobacteria; order Legionellales; family Legionellaceae; genus CAMBHM01. Next base: position 100 of record CAMBHM010000141.1, on the reverse strand, counting down.
CGGTTGTCGTTGGGTCGATTTACCACGAGAGAAGAGGTGGAGATTGCTATTCGGCATTTTAACGAGGCGATCCCTTTATTACATCAACAGTCGGAGCAGA
>CAMBHM010000140.1 GCA_945867185.1 Legionella genomosp. 1 | reverse complement strand
CTTTGATTCTGAGCCTGTGACACACGCCGTGCCAACCCATACCTTTCAGCAAAGTGCCACACACGGCATGACCCTCTCTGCTGACCAGCTTACTGCCGCACAAACAGCCATGTATCGAGCACACCCAGTGTCAACACCAGAAATGAGATCCCCACGTGCCACCAGCGACGCAGAAGAAATCTCTAGCTCAGGAAAACATCGTTATTCTCCCCCAGGGCCCGGTTCTGAAGCACCCTCCCCACGAAGTAGTGCAGGCGACTCTTCCTCCCCTTCATCCTCTCGCAGACTTCTGTCTTGGTTTCAAAAACAAGTGAGTAACCTGCACACAGACAAAGAGGGACCAGGGAAACCGCTTCATCCTGTGCAAAGAAAACTTTTTTAGTAAGGATCGGGGGCGGTTCCTTAATGCCTTCTTAAGCTTTTATATATACACTTCGTTTTTTTTATATATGGAAAAATGAAGTCATGGCTCGAGTTATTCTTATTTATGCCAGTTGTGTCAATCCCAAAGCCCTGGGTGATTTTGCTTTTGCAGGATCTATTGCGCGTGATCTTGCGCGTGAATTGAAAGATGCTCATACGGATATTCAAGTCGTATTAATGACTACAGGACATGAGATCGATCGGTTTACTTGCCTTTATGGCAAACCTAATCCCGATGCACAACTGTATATTGACGGTCAAACAATTGGTCTTTGTTCTTTAGAAACCTTTGATCCTACCTCCCATACTGTTGTAGCCTATATCGGAGCTAATCCTTGTCAAGCCCCCTCTTCTGATCTAATTAAAAATATGTTGTCATCAGACACCCAGTGTTTGTTTGTTCTTGCAGCCAATCATCCAACTTCAGAAAATTATAAAAAAATTATTTTAACGACGTTACAAGCGCAGTATAATACCTTTTTACATTATTTTGATGATCAGTTTCTAATAGCTCCAAGTGGTCTTGCTGAGGATCAGTTGGGCTTACAAAGACTACCTCGTGCTCTCGATTTGCCACCCTTATCTATGGTACAACAATCCCTGTTACCAACCATTGATTATGGATTTATGTATGTTGCGGCCTTAAAAGATCCAAAAGAATACAAACTGATGGCACAGGCGATGAAATTAATGGATGTTGATCAGGTTGTTTTAGTTGGGAATTATGTTGGTCTAGAAAAAGAAATCCATGCCGCCTATGTCGAAGAAGAGACTTTGAAAAGAGAAACCACTCTAAGTCCAACTATAACCTGTTACACCTCTTTAGAATATAATGTAATGCGACAAATAGGAGCCCGATCGCAACCAAAACTCACCTTAACAACGGGGATCTGTAGTACTTTGGAACTCATGTGGGATAGCAAAGTTACGTATGTACAAGATTTACCCTGCAACAAAGCGTTCATTTTCTCCTATCTGATAGCACTCAAGGCTGTTGTCAGGAATGACACGTCCCTTATGATAGAGTTATCTGAACTGCTTTTTGCACCGAAACCTTTATTGCCAAAGCAACTACAACGCGCCCAGATCTTACTTAAAACTCCGGAGATTGTAGAAGGTTTGATTGTGGTAAACAAGACGGTACTTGAAAAAGCAAATGGTCGATTAGCACCTCAATTGCTTTCATTTATAGATAGATCAAGGCCGGCCTCCGATCGAGCACGTTTGCTCAACCGGGTCCAACTGGGCTTAAAAAAAGACACCGAATCACATCATCCTAACATTGAAGTATCGCTAAGACGAGCTGCAGCAAAAGGATGTATCTTCGAACTAAAAGTCCTATTGAGTCATTTATCCGAAGCAGGAATCCCTATCGATACAACTGACGAAAAATATCATCGATCCGCATTACTCTGGGCTTCTTATTATCAAAAATTCAGTTGCATGAAGCTTTTGTTGGATCATAAGGCAAGAGTAAACTTACAGGACATCTCTGATAGAACTCCTTTGCATTATGTGATGAGTTATGGAAATAAAGAACTGATTCAATTGCTTCTGAATGCGGGTGCCACAATAGATATTATGGATGCAAGCCGTCAGAGCCCTATAGAATGCGCAACACCTGAAGTGCAGTTATTTGTAAGAACAAATTATCCCCATCTTCAAGTAAAACATAGAACCAGCCATGATGAGCCTGAAGAACGGCGCGTACGAGCACGATTAAGGTAGGCTTACGATCAAGCCTACCTTTTTTAATAGAAACGTGCAATAATTGTTCTTTTTTAGCCACAGCATATGGCATGAACCTTTGGATTTATCATAGTGGAAACATCAGTTAGGCAGGCCTTAAAAGCAAAAGCACATCATTTAAAACCCGTTGTTCTTCTTGGTGCAAAGGGGTTAACCCCAGCAGTTATTGAGGAAACCAATATTGCTTTATCAGTACATGAGTTAATTAAAGTGAAGATAAATGGCGCTGAAAAAGCGGACCGTCAAGCTATGGCAGATACTTTATGTCAATCGTTGCAAGCACATCTAGTACAGCTCATCGGATGTACGGCCATCTTATATCGTGAAAAACCAAAGAGATGAGGTTTATCGTTTATGGATGTTTTCTAGTTGTAACAACCTTGTCTGCATGGGCTACCTCCCCGACAGCAACGGAGCGCACCCAATTAAAATTAGAATCCATCAAAGATAACCCCCTGGCGCTCATGCAGTTTTTAGAAGCCATGCCTAAGGGTGCGGATCTACATATGCATGAAAGCGGCTCCAGCCTAGCTGAAAACATGATCAACTATGCTATAAACGATCCTTTATGCTTGAACCGTCAAAATTTTCTTGTCTATCTGAACCCCACCTGCCCTGTCTACGATATCATGCAAACCGCGATATCTGATCCTACATTACGCGATAATGTTATTGATTCTTGGTCTATGCGACATTTTAATCGGGACGGGACTATATCTGGCCATGATCATTTCTTTAGTACCTTTGGCAAATACAGTGCAATCTCTTGGACGTATCGCGGCGACATTTTAGCTGAGATGACCGCACGTGCTCAAAAACAGCATGTGCGTTATCTTGAAATCATGCTCACGCCTGATCGTAACAGCGCCCGGATTCTCGGACAACAGGTGGGCTATGATCCTGACTTGGCAAGCCTACGTCAAAAATTATTAGCAGCCGGCATGTCGAATATTGTGACCATCATCTCTGACAGTTTGGATCGTGATGAAGAGAAGAAAGACACCATACTTGCTTGCCAAAACAGCGCACCCAAATCGGGATGTGATGTCGTAGTTCGTTATATATATCAAGTTGGCAGAGAGCAACCACCCGAAATAGTGTTTGCTCAATTGGTAGCGGGGTTTGAATCAGCAAGCCATGATCCACGAGTCGTGGGTATTAATATGGTGCAACCAGAAGATGGCACGATTGCACTTCGTGATTATGCATTACATATGAAAATGATCCGATTTTTACATACTTTTTATCCAGATATCAAAATCAGTTTGCATGCCGGTGAGCTCACTGAAGCGCTAGTATCCCCGGATCATTTAACCTTTCATATCCATGATGCGATAACCGTGGCTGGTGCCTCCCGTATAGGACATGGGGTGGATATTTGTCACGAAACCAATGCACGCGCTTTACTTCAGGAGATGGCTAAAAAAGAAATTTTGGTTGAAGTCAATCTCAGTAGTAACGATTACATATTAAACATCAAAGGCGAGGATCACCCTTTGGCTCTTTATTTAAAAACGGGGGTCCCTGTCGCTTTATCCACAGATGACGAAGGTGTTAGCCGTGAAAATTTAACTATTCAATATCGACGAGCTGTAGAAGATAACAAGATCAGCTATATTGAATTAAAAAAGATGGCTCGTAACAGCCTCTATTTCGCTTTTATTTCAGGTGAAAATCTCTGGAATAATGCCGACTATCAAGCTTACAATACAGCCTGTATCAAAGATAATCCTGAATCAGAGACAGAGACAGAGAGCGCCAGCTGCCATCTTTTTCTTCAGAATAGCCCTAAAGCCAACTTGCAATGGCAACTTGAAAAACAACTGGTTGTATTTGAAAACAGGATGTAAGGCACTCGATGACCCAAGCAATGAAAAAAACAGTCCTAGGACTTCTGATCGTTTTTGGAGGATTGATTGGATTCAATCTCATCAAAGGGGCTCTCATTTCTCATTTTTTTTCCAATTTCTCGCCACCGGCTGTAACCGTCTCTGCCGTATACGCACAACAACGCGATTGGGAGCCACAGATTCACGCTGTGGGCAATTTTGTGGCTATCCATGGAGTGGATGTAAATCCTGAGGCGTCTGGACGTGTGAGTGCCATTCATTTTGAATCTGGGCAGTATGTTCCTGCCTTCACGCCGTTGATAGATATCGATGACAGCATCGATCAAGCCACTCTCCAAGCCAACCAATCTGAATTGGCGTTACAAGAAATCAATTACAAACGTCAAGTTGATCTTGCTAAACACGGCGCCACCTCTGGCTCGAGTGTCGATGAAGCACGTGCCAAACTTCTACAGGCGCAGGCAGGCGTACAAAAAACAGAAGCAGAGATTCGAAAAAAACACATTGTCGCCCCATTTGCAGGGCAGTTGGGCATTCGCCAAATCAATTTAGGACAATATGTCAC
>CAMBHM010000139.1 GCA_945867185.1 Legionella genomosp. 1 | reverse complement strand
AGAGCTTACGAAGAAATTTGATTTTAACCAGAAGCCATACTACATATGGCTCCCCGGGACGGGCTCGAACCGCCGACCTAATGATTAACAGTCATCCGCTCTACCGACTGAGCTACCGGGGAATGAGGCGGAATCTTAAAGGGATTCCGCGGTTTGGTCAAGTATCTCATGATTAATTTGCGGAAAAACGTTGCAATCTGTCTAGCGCTTCTCTCAAAATCTCCATGCTGATGGCGAAAGATAGGCGTATACATCCTTCTGTGCCAAAAGCTGAACCAGGAACTAAGGCGACGCCTGTGTCTTTTAATAGTCTATCGGCAAATTCAATGTCATTGGCAAATCCGCGCGCTTCAATGATTCGTTGAACACTGGGAAAAATATAGAAAGTGCCATCTGCCGGTAGCACGTCAATGCCTTGAATGTTCTGCAACCGTTGAACCACATAATCATGTCGCTCATGGAAGGCTTTAACCATTATACGAACGGTTTCTTCTCCACCACGTAATGCCGCAACAGCCGCTTTTTGAGCAATGGAGCAGGGATTAGATGTAGACTGCGACTGGATTGTTTTCATCGCAGAAATTAAAGGGGCGGGTCCTCCTGCATAACCGATTCTCCAGCCCGTCATGGCGTAGGCTTTCGATACACCATTTAAGACAATGGTTCTCGTGTATAATTCCGGACAGGCATCCAATATATTGACAAACGGTTGTGACCAAAGGATATGCTCATACATGTCATCCGTGGCTATCAATACGCGCGGATGCTGCTTTAATACCTGAGCCAAGGCTTGTAGCTCAGCAAAAGTATAGGCCATCCCGGACGGATTTGAGGGGCTGTTGATCACCAGCAATTTTGTTTTTGGAGTGATGGCTTCTGATAACTGGGTTGCCGTGATCTTAAATCGCATCGCTTGCGTCGTCGATATAATAACGGGGGTCCCTCCCGCCAATAACACAATATCCGGATACGAAACCCAATAGGGGGCAGGGATCAATACCTCGTCCCCTTCCTCTATAAATGCTTGACATAAATTGTAAAAACTTTGCTTGCCGCCCACTGAAACCAAAATCTGATTCAACTGATAGTCCAACCCATTATCTCGTTTAAATTTCTCTCGAATGGCTTCTTTCAGTGGTAAAATACCATCAACTGGCGTATATTTTGTGAACCCGGCCTCAATGGCTTCGATAGCAGCTTGTTTAATATGATCAGGTGTATCGAAATCAGGCTCACCTGTTCCCAAACCAATGATATCAAGACCTTGGGCACACATTTCTGCAGCTTTCGCCGCCACCGCTAAAGTTGGAGACGGTTTTACAGTATGCATTCGATTTGCTAACACAATAGTCACCTCTAACCTCCTATGATTTATTTATGAAAAAAATTTTTAACATTCAATCAACCTACCAACCCGCGGGTGATCAACCTGCAGCCATCGCCTCTTTAATTCAGGGTGTCAACTCAGGCCTCGCACGACAAACCCTATTGGGTGTGACAGGCTCTGGAAAAACATTCACTATTGCTCATCTTATCCAAGCAGTACAACGGCCAACGTTACTGATTGCACCCAACAAAACACTGGCTGCGCAATTATATGGGGAATTCAAAGCTTTTTTTCCGGACAATGCCGTAGAATATTTTGTATCTTATTATGACTATTACCAGCCAGAAGCCTATGTCCCCGCTTCTGATACTTTTATTGAAAAAGATGCCTCCATCAATGAGCATATTGAACAAATGCGTTTATCTGCCACAAAAGCACTGATAGAACGCAAAGATGCCATCATTATAGCCACGGTATCGGCCATTTACGGCTTGGGCGCCCCAGAGTCTTACCTGCACATGGTATTACATCTCTCTCGTAAAGAACAATGTAATCAGCGCCATATTTTACAGCGTCTTGCAGAAATGCAATACACTCGGACCACCCAAGCTTTAGAGCGTGGGCAATTTCGTGTCCACGGCGATGTCATTGATGTGTTTCCAGCAGACGAAGCGCGTGATGCGATCCGTATTGAATTATTTGATGATGAAGTGGCCTTCCTTGCTCGACTTGATCCGCTGACAGGGCACATTTTGCAACCCTTGCCCCGCGTCACCATTTTTCCAAAAACACATTATGTGACCCCTCGTGACCGCATTTTACAAACGATAGAAGAAGTCAAAGTTGAACTGCATCAACGATTGGCTGAGTTCACCCGCGACAACAAATTACTTGAGGCACAACGCCTGCAACAACGCACCTGTTTTGACATAGAGATGATGTTGGAACTTGGCTATTGCTCTGGGATAGAAAATTATTCTCGTTATTTGTCGCAGCGACAAGCAGGTGAGCCACCCCCCACCTTATTTGATTATCTTCCTAAAGAATCGCTGCTCATTATTGATGAGTCACATGTAACTATTCCGCAACTCCACGGCATGTATCGAGGTGACAGAGCACGTAAAGAAACCTTGGTACATTATGGTTTTCGACTCCCCTCAGCCTTAGATAACCGCCCTCTGCAGTTTGAGGAATTTAGTCACGCCTCCCCTCAAACCATTTATGTGTCAGCCACCCCTGGCCCCTATGAGCAAGCACACTCAGACAATACTGCTGAGCAGGTGGTGCGTCCCACAGGGCTGGTTGATCCACCTATTTCCATTCGACCAGCAACACATCAAGTGGATGATCTCTTGTCTGAAATTAAGCAAGTCACTGCAGAAGGAGATCGCGTACTGGTGACGACGCTCACCAAACGCATGGCAGAAGATTTAACAGAATACCTCTCTAAAGCGGGCATTAAGGTTCGTTATTTACACGCGGATATCGATACCGTAGAGCGTGTTGAAATCATTCGTGATTTGCGTCTTGGAGAATTCGATGTATTGGTTGGTATCAACTTATTGCGTGAAGGGCTAGATATGCCAGAAGTAGCCCTGGTTGCCATTTTAGATGCCGATAAAGAAGGGTTTTTACGATCAGAGCGATCCCTCATTCAAACTGTTGGACGAGCCGCTCGCCATATCAATGGTCGTGCCATTCTTTACGCAGATACTATCACCGGATCGATGCAACGGGCTTTGGACGAAACAGCGCGTCGACGCGAAAAACAAACGGCTTATAATGAGCACCACGGTATCACGCCAACAGGTATCACCAAGTCAGTGTCTGACATCCTTGAAAGTGCACACATTGGAACTCGAAAAACGCAAGTGGCCCCTAATGCGTTCGCGCTTCTTCCCTTGCCTGAATTATTAAAGCAACTCTCAACGCTCGAAAAAAAGATGCATCTTTTAGCCCAGAATATGGCGTTTGAAGAAGCCGCTCAAGTTCGAGATCTCTTAATGGCCCTCAAAGAACAACTGAAAAAAATATAAGGTACACTATGATAAAAAACTATTTAAAATCGTGCTTACAATACTTACTTCCCAAACAAGCACTGACCACCCTGGCAGGATTGCTTGCTACCGTCACAAACCCGACTATAAAGCATTTTTTCATTACACGTTTTATTCAGGCTTATAGTGTCAACATGCAAGAAGCTAAAGAAGAAGATCCAACGCAATATAGTCATTTTAATGATTTTTTTATTCGTCATTTAAAGCCTGAGTGCCGCCCTATCGCAAAAGCAGCCATTGTTTCACCTGTCGATGGGTGTATCAGTGAATTGGGGAATATAGAATTTGGTAGGCTCCTGCAAGCAAAAAGACGTCACTACTCGCTGCAAACGTTACTAGCCACCGATGAGACACGCTGTGCTGATTTTTATGGCGGTCGTTTTATTACCCTATACCTTTCTCCCAAAGATTATCACCGCGTACACATGCCTCTTGATGCAACCATCACCGACATGATCTACGTTCCAGGACAATTGTTTTCCGTACAACCTGCCACCACCCGATGCATCCCTAATTTATTCGCACGCAATGAGCGCTTGGTGGTGTTTTGTAATACCGAGTTAGGCAAGATGGCTATGGTGTTGGTAGGCGCTGCTATCGTAGGCGCCATTGGAACAACTTGGCATGGGGATCTAAAACGTGGCCGGCACGCTCAGCATGTCGTTTATTCAGAAGTGGAGCCTCTCTTTAAAAGAAAAGCCGAGGAAATGGGCTATTTCAAATTAGGATCAACCGTTATTCTACTCTTTGCCGATCCGACGCGCATGCAATGGGAGCCTGCCTTACGACAGGGGGATCCCCTTCGCTTAGGGCAACCCCTTGGCAATGAACTGCCTGACGTCCACTACGATGCATAAGTACCTTCCATCAGCAGTTCATCGTCAATTGCAAGCAACGTGTTTGATATAGCAGAGGGTCGACGACACGAAAAAAAACCATATCCTGCGGCAAGACACGTACCACTTATTAATACTTCTGCCGACGCAATGGCAACCATTGCACTGGTCCCTATGGTTATAGGCGTCAATAAAAGACCTGCTGTTATCAACGCGAGTCCCAAGGCAATGAGCAATACACCCAACGCTCTCATGCCTCGTGAGGGTTTTTCCTCCAAGGTTTTTGCAAAGGCATGGAATTGACCATGCTCCAGTGCGCCGGTGATGCGATGGTATGCTTTTAATAAAATTTGGAATTATCTCAATTTTTCTTAAACTAAGATTGTCTCTGTTATCTTTTCTCATAA
>CAMBHM010000138.1 GCA_945867185.1 Legionella genomosp. 1 | reverse complement strand
CTCCAGTGGCAAAAAATTATGTGTAACAGAGGGCACTTTTGTGTTTGTTGCGATTGATGATCAAGGCCGTCCACGACCCGTGCAGACATCGCCATGAAACTCAGTACAACGGCACACTTAACCGAATGGCTGACAGAACTCGCAACTCTATTTAAAAAAAACGAGGATCCGACGCCTGAACATTATTCCTATTTTTTACAAGATCCTCTCTTGGCTTTACAGTTGGTCGACTTCATTAATGCATTGGATGAAGTCCATCTGGAAGAAGATGACGCTTATTTCTCAGCCTGTATTTTTGCTTTGGAGATCTGTGTAGCGCAACTGCAAATGGGGGACGAAGGGGGTAACAAGTTAGCAACCAAAACGCTCGATAGTCTTATGGCTGCACTGGCTGCTGCAATTACACTCCGCAAACACACTTTGAGTTTTTGGCTCCCCATCCTCAATGCCTTTTACGAAGTACATGTCGAATTATCGCTGGAATTAAAAAACGCTTATCTGGATCTCGCTTGCGATGAAGATGAGCTGACACCTGAAGAGGAGGCTTCCCATTTACACTCCATTCAAGAACTCATTCAAGAACTCTCTGATCTGTCCATTTTCGATGTAGCAGAAAACTTTTTTGCTCAAAGCTATGCCATGCCACCTGATTTTTTCACAGATTTGGTGATGGATTTATATAGCATCGAGGAAGGAAAAGACATTGCCCTATTAACACTGATGCATCCAAAACAAGAAGTACGTGACGTGGTCGTTGCAGTGCATGAGGCCCTGATGCATGATATCACGCTGAGTTCCGCTTCCTTATCACGCTTACAAGCCATCAAACATTGGTATCCGCCCATCTATCATGATCAATTCAATCATTGGATAAAACTACAACGAAAAAAAGGGGTTGTCTTTAACCAAGAAACCAAGCCCGCAACGATTCAAATCAAGGCAAGCGAGGTCGATGGCAGTGGCGCACAAGGCCTTTTTATTCACTTAAAACGTGCTCGTAAGCATCGATTATGTGGATTATTACTAAAACAAGGCACAGGCATCAAAGATGCCTGGATAACTCCGATTATTTCAACCACTGACATCATGCATTATTATGATGAAGCCTTCGAAGACACGGTGTCATTGCGAGCAGTTGATCTCTCCTATGTCCTCATGATAACCAATCACTTTCTTGCATTAACCGTCCAGCATGGGGGCATGCCCGATCTGCATTTTTTAGAAATACAAGAAGAGCTGGGTGTCCATTGGGTACCAGGTTTCTTGGATATCAACGCCCTGATTGATGAGATTGCCGTTCAAATCAGCCCCTTCACCGAAGACACTTTACAAGCTTCTTTTAAACGCTCCAAAGCGTGGCCTAAAAACAAACGATTCACGGAATCTTGGTTTATTGAGAATGCTCAGGTGGATAAAGTCGTCAATCGGTGTTGTCACTTTATCGAGGGCGTGAAAGTATGCCAGATTGCAGAAGCCATTGAAGCCGTATTAACAGAAGAGATGGAGTTGCATCGCGATCGCTGGACATTCCACTTTTTATGGATCGCTCTATGGGTAAAATCTCGCGCTAAAAAAACAGAGAAAATTTGGCAAGACAGTTTTTTTATTGCCCATGCGATTCACACCGGGATCCCTTTAAAAAACATACCCATTCTTCACGAAATAGCGCATCAATCCGTACTCAATAGCATTGAAACGATGCAAGAACGACGAACCTATCTTAACTAAGGACTCTACCTCATGAAACGAACCTTCTCCATACTCCTTTTATTTACCTCTTTCGCGACAGCGGCAGATGATCTGCCCACACAAACTCTCTTGCCAGAGGACTATTTGGTCTACGTCCATGGCACAACCGTCATCAATCACCCCCTGCTTGATTTTTCTGAAAAAATACTCCCCACCATTAATCTCTACAAAGGATCACCGGGCTGTTATGTAGCCTGCTACTCTCAGCATGGCGAACAAGCCGTATATCCCATAGATGACCATATTTATGTTCTCGGCCAAGTTCGAGTTGCCGGAAAATACAACGGTAGACGCTGTGATCCCATCAACTTTGAAAACAAAGAGATCACTCAAGATCCCACCTTTAAAACCCTGTGCAAAGACAGAATCCCAGCTTGTGCAGATGGGCAATGTTGGGCAGGGGGCGATACTGGGGGATGGTTTGGACTTCAGTAATCCACAACAAACCGCAGCCATTCGATATATTGACGGACCGTTGTTGGTCCTGGCAGGTGCTGGCAGTGGTAAAACACGCGTCATCACTCAAAAAATAGCCTACCTTATCAACGAATGTGGTTATCACCCAGGACAAGTCTATGCGGTAACCTTTACCAATAAAGCGGCGAATGAAATGCGTCATCGGGTTGCTGCAGTCTTGCCACAAAAGGCCCGTCGAGGCCTTCATGTTGCTACGTTTCATACCTTGGGCCTTAAAATCCTCAAGCGGGAGGCGCCACATTGTGGTCTTAAGCTTGGATTTTCTATTTTTGACACGGAAGACTGTCTAACTCTCATCAAGGGACTACTACCACCCGCCTTAGCTGCGCAGCGCGACAGTTTAATCCAGGTGCAACAACAAATTTCGCATTGGAAAAACAACCTGTTGGGTCCTGAAGCACACTTGACACCCATCACAGATTCCATCGAACTGTACCGTCGATATCAAAAAATCTTACAAGCCTATAATGCCGTTGATTTCGACGATCTCATCCGCTTACCAGTCCAAGTACTCAGTCGGCATGAAGAGAGCCTCACCCATTGGCAACATAAGATTCGACATTTGCTGATCGATGAATATCAAGACTCCAACACCAGCCAATACACGCTGGTCAAACTCCTGGTTCAGCATCGCTCGCATTTTACCGTCGTAGGGGATGATGATCAGTCTATTTATGCTTGGCGCGGTGCAAAACCTGAAAATCTTGCACAGTTACAACACGATTTTCCTACCTTAAAAATCATCAAATTAGAACAGAACTATCGCTCAATGGGGCATATCTTACAAGCCGCCAACCACTTGATTCAACACAACCCCCACGTCTTCACCAAAACCCTATGGAGCGCCCATGGACTTGGTGATCCCCTGCGAATACTGTGTTGTCAAGATGAACAAGACGAAGCCGAACAAGTAGTGGCCGACCTCATTAGCCATCAATTACGGCACCGCACAACCTATAGCGAGTATGCCATTTTATATCGAGGGAACCACCAATCTCGGGTTTTTGAAAAAGTATTGCGTGACCATAGCATCCACTATCATTTAAGTGGGGGGCAATCCTGGTTTGCCAAGACCGAAGTACGAGACATCTTGGCCTACTTGAAAGTGCTTTGCAACGAAACCGATGATCCTTCTTTTTTACGGATCATCAACACCCCAAAACGGGGCATTGGCAGCACCACCCTTCAAGCCCTCGGGCAATATGCAGCCTCACGTGGCCAATCCCTATACGCGTGTTGTGATCATCTCGCTTTAACCGAACTCGTGGGGGAAAAACCACGTACCGCCTTATATGCTTTCAAGCAATGGCTGCAAGCTATCAAGCAACGAACCAAGCAAGAAGGAATCGTAACCGTCTTACGCGATATGGTCGATGAAAGTGGTTATGAGGCCCATCTCTATGAGCAATGCGACACCCCAATGAAAGCCGAACGCTGTATGGATAATGTGTCTGAGCTGTTAGAGTGGGTGGGACGCTTATTTGAAAAAACCCCACAATTATCCGATGTCGTCAACAAACTGATCTTAATTGATCTACTTGAGCAAACCGAAGAACAAGACGAAAACACCATGCAATTGATGACCTTACATGCTTCAAAGGGGTTAGAGTTTCCTTATGTCTATTTAGTCGGATTAGAAGAAGAGCTGCTCCCTCACCGCGTGAGCATTGAAGAAAACACTATTGAAGAAGAGCGGCGGCTTGCCTATGTCGGCATCACGCGTGCTCAAAAAGCCGTCTGTTTAACGTTAGCCAAACGTCGTCGACGGGGCGGAGAAGTTCAGGTTTCCTTACCCAGTCGATTTTTAGAAGAACTGCCGCAAGAACACCTCGAATGGTTTGGGCAAGGGAGTACACGTACCGAAGAACAATCCAGGGCGCATGCTCGATCGCACTTGGCAGGATTAAAATCCTTGCTTGAGTGAGAGAGCCTCTAGGAACGCAACCGTCTTGGTTATTCCTCTAGGAAAGAAGCGATGCATTCCGTACACTGGTTTCGCTGCTTCTGCTGTTAACACCGCTTGTAAATCGACCCCTTCGGCACCTACGCTCGTTTGAAAGGCAACTAGGTTGTTTTTTTTATCTTCAGAAAGCAACCGCCCCACCCATGCCGATTGTTTGGCATTAAACCGTTCGATGCGATGCACCACCCGCTCCACTTCCCAAGCACTAGAGAATGAAGCCGGTTGATCTTTTATAGTTCGCTCTTTCGAGAGCCCCCTTTGTTTGTCCCAAGCTTCGCTCAAACTAAGCTTAGGACGTGACGCGTCATTCCATTGACTAGCTAGACAATCCCAAAAGGCTGCCAGGGCATACAAAGGAGAGGCTGCTATCTTTAAAAAACGTGTGGGGAGATCGAGATCATGACTGTGCCCATGCTCTGTGCCAAGCCGCGTAGCAACC
>CAMBHM010000137.1 GCA_945867185.1 Legionella genomosp. 1 | reverse complement strand
ACTGCCCCACCCACCAAGTAGATCTTCATTTTTTCTCAGAAATCCCCTTCCCATACGGACCATTATAGTATATTAATTACCCATGAGTAAAAGACGAATCAGCAAACAACAGTCCATCCGCATCGACGACAAACACTCTCGATACCGCCAGTCGAAGGACAACCCCACTCCAACCAGCAGTCTGGATGGGCTAGTCATTGCACGCTTTAGCCGTCATGCCTTGATTGAAACAGCAATAGGATCTCTCGTCCTATGTTCTATTCGACCATCCATAGACACCTTGGTTGCTGGAGATCGCATTGTATTCGAACCCGAAGGGCCTACACAAGGCGCAGTAGTGAGCTGCTACCCGCGTGATTCAGTGCTGGGGCGTCCTGATAAACGAGGACACCTAAAACCCATAGCTGCCAATATCACCCAACTCATCATCGTTGTGGCGACCAAACCAGATCTGTCCTGGCCGTTGCTAGATAGTTATTTGGTCATGGCAGAATACTTACACCTGAAAGCTACTATTATTTTCAATAAAATCGATCTCGACTCTCAATCCTTACAACAACAACTGTTACAACACTATGAACCATTAGGCTACCCACTGCTGTTCACCTGTCAAGCGAATAAAAAAACCCTCACCCCATTGCAAGATCTCCTTGCCGATGAAGTCAGCGTTTTTGTCGGACAATCTGGCGTTGGAAAATCATCCTTGATTGCGGGTTTGCTTCCCCAAGAACGAGCCATACAAACCAATGATATTTCTCTTCGAACGGCACTCGGAAAACACACCACTCGCAACTCTCGCTTGTACCATATCCCCTCTGGAGGTGCCTTAATTGACTCACCAGGCGTCCGTGAATTAAGTTTATGGCACATGCCTATCACGGATATTGCAAACGGATTCCGTGAGTTTAAACCCTTCCTATCTCACTGCAAATTTCGCAATTGCAATCACCATTTCACCCTAGGCTGTGCAGTCCTCGACGCTGTAAACAAACATCAGATCTCACACACTCGCTATGAAAACTATGTTAAAATAGCCCTACAATTTTCGATCTAGTCCCTCGTATTTTAAGAAAGGATCACCTATGTTTAAATTTTTCTCGTTTTCTAATATGGCTGCTGGATTTATTGCTGTCATGGTGGGCTTCACAAGCTCAGCAGTATTGGTGTTTCAAGCCGCAACCACAGCCGGTGCCTCGCCTGCTGAAATCAGTTCGTGGTTGTTTGCTCTCGGCATGAGCATGGCTATTTCCTGTATTGGTCTTTCATTTTATTATAAAACGCCTATTTTAACTGGTTGGTCCACTCCAGGAGCGGCGCTCTTAGTCACCAGTCTATCAGGCGTCTCTATGCCTGAAGCCGTAGGCGCTTTTTTATTTGCAGCCATTCTGATGATAGTGACCGGTGTCACTGGTGCTTTCGAAAAAGCCATCGCCCATATTCCACGCTCCCTCACTTCTGCCATGTTGGCAGGTATCCTCATTCATTTTGGTATGAATATTTTTGTCGCTATGCAAGATCAATTTCTTCTCATAGCAGTGATGCTCACCATGTATTTACTTGGAAAACGACTTTTTCCAAGATATGTCATTATTTTTGTTCTACTGGCTGGTATATTAGTCGCCGAACTTCAAGGTCTCTTTCATTTAAATAATCTGAGCCTTACCTTCGCAACGCCTATTTTTACACGACCAGTCTTTACACTTGCTACCTTAATCAGTGTTGGGATCCCTTTATTTATGGTCACTCTCACCTCTCAGAACATTCCAGGGGTCGCCGTACTTCATGCTTCAAACTTTCGTCCCCCAATATCACCCATCATCAGCTGTATTGGGATCATCAACGCTTGTCTTGCACCCTTCGGCAGTTATTCCATTTGCTTAGCAGCGCTCACAGCAGCCATTTGTACCAGCAAAGAAGCCGATATAAATCCAAAAAATCGCTATAAATCGACAATTTTTGCTGGATTGTGCTGGCTATTCATTGGGTTATTTGGCGCGACCATCGTTACTTTGTTTTTTGCTTTTCCAAAAGAGCTCGTCATCGCCATCGCAGGTCTTGCGCTCTTAAGCACCATTGGCAACAGTTTAAAAGTGGCCTTAGAGGAAGACAAACAACGAGAGCCGGCCCTCATTACCATCCTGGTATCTGCCTCCGGGATAACCTTACTGGGAGTAGGGGCTGCCTTCTGGGGGCTCATCGCCGGTATTCTTGCGTCGTTACTCCTGAACTGGCATAAGAAAGCCCTACAACTTGCTTAAAAAAATAATCCTTTGAATTTATATTTAGCAAATATTCAGTGGAATTACTGAAATATTTTGCTATAATTTGCTTTCGTCTGTTGGAGTATTCAGGTTTATGCGCGCTCACCATCTCATGACGTTTATCAAAGGCCTTCGCGACTGTGGTGAATTCACGGACTATGACATTGCCTTTTTACGTCGATTGAACGTTTTTTTAGATATCCCACCTACTGTGCCTTCAACCGCCAGCGAAGATGATTTCATTCCATTTTTGCAACGCATTGAGGATGCTTTAAGAGTAGCACCTGATGCCTTGCTCAGTGTGGCACAAACCAACCTGCTTCTTTCAATCCTAGCTGATCGCTGGCTAAAAATTCAGGACACCTCACTTGATCCCCTGATTCGATCCAGCAAGATAACGGACCATTGGATCGCACTGGCCCATGTTCTGGCCACCGATACAAATACCCTTTATTTGCATCTATTGATGCCTTCCGTGACGAATACCATTGATCCCAATGTATTTAAAAAAATAACGGATCATGATTCTCCGCGTGATTTTATTCTAGCCGACGATGGCGTCACTCTCATTGGTCTAGCCGGTCTGTTTGACCTGGCTCGAAAGAGTAATGATTTTTTTACCTATGATCATTATCAAAAACATAAAAAATACTCTCCCCGCGCACTGACATTGAAAGAATTATTAAGGCTTCGAACCAAAATAGGGACAACTTCTTTAGATCCTCTCACTGAGCCTTCTACTGATGTCTGGAATCATTTCTTCCATGAGATACTGCCTACTCGGCAATCACGTGGAGAGGTACCAAAGCAACTACTACCTGGCCTCCTAGAGTTAATTGAGCTCTATTTTAAAGAGGGGGAGAATACTCCCAGTCTTTTTTCAAAAGGCTTCGTTTCATGGGCAAAATTACTTCAAGATTGTTCACGAGATGATCTGTATTGTTTATATGGACAATCTCTCCCTCTTGGAGATCGCTCCTGTTATCTGCTAGACGTATTATTAAATTGTTTACAAGGTGACTACCAAAACCTACAGCCTCAAATTATCGCTTTAGCAAACTGGATGTTCACTCAGGATGAGTCGTTTATCATTACTATTCCGCCACTGGAGGCTTTATACGCGACACTTGGTGTCGGCTTATCGTTTGATCTCATCCAACTAAAACAATGTTTGAATAAATTAATAACACCAGAAACCACCAAGACACAAACAACCTTGCGCGCCATCATAGATGGTTTATCAGATCAGTCGATCATAACTGTACAGCTACAAGAGAGATTAAAACAACTGTTTCAAATCCACTGGTTAGAGCTTCTGAGCAAACGTAAAGATTACTCAAGTCTTCAAACCGATAGTAAAATCCATTGGATTCGCTTGGCGCAGCGGCTTGCCTGTTTTGATCCACCTCTGAAGAATTATTATCGGATTTTAATGCCGACACTCAGACAAGATATCGATCCGGTCACTAGAATGCCGCATCATCATTACCCATTATCTCATTATCTAGTATCCTACGATGCAACCGCCCTAATCTATCTTGGTAATTGCGAACTGCATCTGAAAACATCTGGGACATTTAATAACTGTAATTACAGTCCCGCACGCCCTTTACATGAGACGGAGCTCAAACGATTACTGTTTGCGAATAAACGCTTTCAGAAATATATCCCACTTGCTCGTTCTGGCGGACTTGTTGAGGACAAGCCCCTATTCCGAGAAACAGTACTTGCTGTGCATCGTTTGATAAATGCTAGTCTCTTCAAAGAAGGATTACTCTTCGCCCACAAGTATAACAAAGAACAAGATACTTCTGCAGAAAAAGCCTATGATCAATTCTTTGAATTTTTAGAAAAATTGCCTGACGATGAACGTCAAAGATTGTTTAACCAACGTATTCTTTTCCAGGGCAGAAACGTCAGTTTTAAACAAGTTCTAGCCGATACACAAAGTGACAGGTGTATCGCCTTGTGTGCCCAATATTTTGCACAAATGGTTATTGATTACGCGCCTTATTTACCTTTTAGCAGTGATTTAGAACCCTCGGTTTACCCAATGCGGCAACAGTCACGAAAAAAAATATATCGAGACTATTCGGATATAGACCATCATGAAGCAAAACGCAGACTACAACTATTAGTCGTCTCTCTATTGACTCATTCCTTTCAATATGGGTGGATGGGGAACTCTGTCTCTTTTTGGGACTGTACTAACAAGATGGTATTAGAAACAGAAGGCATTTATCTGTTGATAAAGCCATTTATTGAGTCAACAAACTTTGAAGATGCTCGAAGTGTTTACGCTCAAATTATCGAATCAAAAGTTATCCCAGCACTGGCAGTCTCCCCCTTTTTACGATACACCGATACAGATCGGTGGTTACTGAAGA
>CAMBHM010000136.1 GCA_945867185.1 Legionella genomosp. 1 | reverse complement strand
CGACTGTGTAGCGACAATTAGAGTTATGAGGTATTGGCACGATCTTGCAGAGGCGCGGTTATGCACAAGTCAATAGTCCAGAAGCAACATTAAAAATTGCGCATCGGACTGTTGGCCCTGTGTATAACCGCGCCTATATTATGAACTTTACCATGTAAATACCAACACATTACCGTGATTTTAGACAATAGTAATATACCAACCTAACGATAATAATTTTTCTTCTGGCAAGCATCTCAATGGGGTATTACCACCATTTTAACTGTCAATTAGTTACTCATTGCCTGTAAAATACAGGGAAAATACAGGAGAATCTAAAAAATGGCGACATTTAAGCCTGGCGAGTCAGGGACTATATCAGGTAGACCCAAAGGTCGCTCAAACAAATACACACATCTAGCCAAGCTCTTTGAGGCGCATTCAGAAGCATTGGTTGGTAAAGTCATTGAGTTGGCACTTTCTGGAGATCCTGTTTCATTACGGCTATGTATTGAACGTTTAGTGCCCAAGGTAATAGATAAGTCTGCTACTGTTGTTATGCCAGATCTTTCAGCAGCGGAAACAACAAAAATTATCCCTGAGCTGCTAAAGTCACTAGCAGGTCAAGAATTGAGCGTATCTGATATGAAAAGTCTCATGGATATTTTTACTGCACACGATGATGAGGTTCATAAAGAACATAAACGGCATGAAAAATTGGAGATCACTACAAAAGACCCAATTGAGGCAGCTAGGCAATATCAGGAGATCATGCGAAGAAGCCATGCTTAGATTAAATTATGTCAATAGAATTCGCGACTTGATCTATAAACAGATTCTGTTTTGCGGCAAGTAACGTATTATGCAGTAACATACAAATAGTCATTGGCCCAACACCACCAGGAACGGGAGTGATCCAAGCTACTTTATCTTTTGCTTCATTAAAATTAATGTCTCCACAAATGCTTCCATCTTGTAACCGATGTATGCCTATATCGATAATCACTTGATTTTTATGCAGCCATTCCAGACTTATCACATTCAATGATCCCGCAGCAGAAACGACAATATCAGCCATCCGTATATGCTGTTCTAGGTCGCGCGTAGCCCGATGACAAATGGTAACCGTTGCTTTTGCTAACAAAAATTCAAGGGCCATGGGACGCCCAACAATATTAGATGCGCCAATTACAACGGCATGCTTACCAGTCAGTGATATTTGATAGTACTTCAATAAATTAATTACGCCCAATGGAGTGCATGGCCTCAAAGCAGGATTGCCTTGAGCAAGGCGTCCAATATTATAGGGATGAAATCCATCCACATCTTTTGTTGGTTTAATTCGTTCGATGATAGTTTCCGTCATTATGTGAGACGGTAGAGGGAGCTGTACAAGAATTCCGTCAACATCATCTTTTTCATTGAGGGCATCAATGAGTAATAGCAGTTCATTTTCAGACGCGTCTGCGGAAAGATTATAGTAAAAAGATTCAAAGCCAAGAGTTAAACAGGCATTTCGTTTATTTGTAACATAAATACAAGATGCTGGATCGTCACCCACAAGGATGACAGCAAGACCTGGTGACCGATGCATCTGCTGGGTAAAGTTGGCGACATCATTTTGAAGAATTTGTCCTAATTCAAAAGCAACGTGTTTACCATTCATGATTGATGCCGACATGTTTTCTCACAAAAATTAAAATTAAGCTGACCAAGATTCATTGAGGTGTGTTTAATGTTTAAAATGACGCACTCCAGTAAAAAGCATTACCAGTCCCAAGTCATTTGCAATGCTAATCATTTCTTCATCACGAATAGAACCGCCAGGTTGAATAATCGCACGAATCCCTTTTTGCTGAGCCAGCTCAATACTATCCGCAAATGGTATAAATGCATCGGAGGCCATCACTGCATCTTTGATTGAAAATTTAGCAGATTCCGCTTGCCATAAGGCGATTCGTGTACTCATTACACGACTGGTTTGCCCCGCACCTATTCCAATGGTCGCTTCGTTTTTAGCAAGTACTATGGCATTGGATTTAACTTGTTTCACTGCTCGCCAAGAAAAAATTAAATCACTTATTTGTTGTTGATTGGGTTTTAACGTGGTGACGATCTGGAATGATATTTCATCGTGAGAAAATCTGTCTTGATCTTGAATTAAAACACCACCATCAATCCCTCTTATTTCCAATTGATTAGGAGATGCTTGTTGAATATCACTGGTCAGTAACACGCGAATATTTTCTTTTCTGCTTAAAATTTCTCGCGCTTCGTTCGTTATTGTTGGTGCAATAATCACTTCAACAAACTGCTTATCTAAAATGGCAATAACCGTTGTCGCGCCTAAACAGTGATTAAATGATAAAATTCCTCCATAACAAGAAACTGGATCTGTCTCAAAAGCACGTAGATACGCTTGAGTCTGTGTGTCACGCCTCGCAATTCCACATGGATTGCCGTGCTTAACAATGACACACACCGGTTCGTCTGTAGGAAAATCACGTGAGCAAGTTAATGCAGCATCTGCATCAAGCAAATTGTTATAAGATAACTTCTTCCCTTGTATTAACTCAGCACGCGCTAAAGCATGTTTTGATGATGATTGATCAACATAAAGAACCCCCTGCTGGTGTGGGTTTTCTCCATAACGCAGATCATATTGTTTGCGATATTGCTGTGTTAAATAATTTGGGAAAAATTGTGGTTCTTTTTTATCATTTAAGCGATTTAAATAATTAGAAATAGTCGCATCATAATTTGCTGTATGTGCAAATGCTTTTTGGGCCAACGTAAATTGAAAAGACGAGGGCGCGCGTCCTTCTGAGGCATACTGCATAATGAGAGAATAGTCATCTGGTGTCACCACGACAGCAATATGCTGATGATTTTTAGCGGCAGCTCTTAACATAGCAGGCCCACCAATATCGATGTTTTCAATGGCCTCCTCAAACGTGCAATCCTCATTTTGAATGACTTGCTCAAAGGGATATAAATTAACCACTAATAAGTCAAAGGGCAAAATATTATATTGGATTAAGGTTGCCAGATCTTGATCCGTTGCTGAGAGAAGTCCTGCGTGAATGGCGGGATGAAGTGTCTTGACTCTACCACCGAGGAGTTCTGGAAAACCGGTACAGGTGCTCACTTCGATGATAGGCAAACCATTTTTTTTTAATAAAGCTGCCGTGTTCCCTGTTGCTACAAGTTCAACACCTTGGTTGTGTAGCGCGATTGCTAATGTCACGATACCACGCTTATCAGATACACTTAGCAATGCCCGTTTTAGTATAAAAGGAGAGGTTTGATTCATTTTGTACTCTTTAATATGTGACGTTGTTGCAAACACGTTAAAACATCATAGAAACTCACATGACTCACTTGCAACAGCGCAAGAAGATGAAATAAGAGATCGGCTGTTTCCGTGATTAATTCCGCTGTGTTGTTGCTCACTGCAGCAATTACTGCTTCTACTGCCTCTTCACCCACCTTTTGGGCGCAGCGATTTATTCCTGCTGTGATTAGCTCTGAGGTATAACTTTGTGGATCCTGACCTGTTGCGCGATCAGCAATCACTTTAATTAACTCATCTAAAAAAACTCTGGGTGTTTCAACTGCAGGTTGAAAACAAGTCGAATAACCTAAGTGGCATGCAGGGCCCATAGGTATAACCTGGATTAGCAAGCTATCATTATCGCAATCCGTGGTGATTTGCTTCACCATCATGGTATTTCCGGAAGCTTCACCTTTACGCCATAAGCGTTGCTTACTGCGACTATAAAAGGTGACTTCATTTGTACTTAACGAAGTACTTAATGCATCACGGTTCATGTAGCCTAACATCAAGACTTCACCTGTTTCGGCATGTTGAATAATGGCAGGGATTAGATCACCCATTTTGTTCCAATCCAATTGATCAATGTTTAGATTACTCATAATCGAACCTCAATTTTGTTTTTTAAAAGCTCTTCTTTAACTTCTCGAATACTAAATAATTTATCATGGAAAATACTGGCAGCCAGTGCGCCATCAACCGATGCCTCTTGAAAGACACGAACAAAATCAAGTGGTGATCCAGCCCCGCCGGAAGCAATCAGCGGCACGGATGATAAAACTCGAACTTGCTGCAATTGAGCAACATCATATCCGTCTCTCACTCCGTCGGATTGCATACAATTTAAGACAATTTCACCAGCACCGCGTTCCTGTACTTCTTTAACCCAATCAAACGTTTTACGCCGAGAATTTTTACTTAAAGCCTCATTGCCCGTGTATTGATACACATAATAGTCGTCATCAACCCATTGACTATCAATTCCAATCACTACGCATTGACGCCCAAACTCGTTCTTAAGCTGATCAATCAATGCTGGGTTTTCAAGAGCAGGACTGTTAATTGAAATTTTATCAGCACCTGCATTTAAAATAGCTCGCGCTTGTTCGATTGAACGAATACCACCGGCTACTGTAAAGGGAATATTTAATTCATAGGATATTTTTTTTATCCACTGAGTTGAAACAGCATGCTGGCTACTGCTCGCCGTAATATCATAAAAAACCAACTCATCCGCACCCTCTGCAGCATAAGTTGCAGCAAGCGGAATAATATCGCCAACTATACGATGATTCTTAAATTTGACACCTTTCACAACGAAACCGTCGCGGACGTCCAGGCAGGGAATAATT
>CAMBHM010000135.1 GCA_945867185.1 Legionella genomosp. 1 | reverse complement strand
CCGATATATCGCTGATGCTAAAACTCTTACACACCCTCATCTCCGAAGCAGGCCAGGTCGATATGCAAGACATGCAGGCGGCTTATGCAGAGAAAGATTGGGCAACCGTAGAACGATTGGCGCATAAAATCAAAGGAGGGGCTACGTATCTCGGTACCCATCGGTTGAAGTTCGCCTGTCAATATCTAGAGCGGTATCACAAAGCAGGCCATAGTGCGCAGTTAGACGCGTTGTATCATCAAGTACTGGCTGTGAATGAAGAGACAGTGGAAGGGGTCCGGGCGTGGCTGCTGGTTTATTCAACGAAATAGTTATAATGTGGGCCTATATGTTCATCCATTAAATGACGATCCCTGCAGAAGTAAGATCAGACCGAGGCCACAGAGGTTGTATTTTTAACCAATTGTTGTAGAATAAACCTTTTCAAAAGCAACACTACGGAAGTATCAAACCACTTAATTGGTTCAATCAAAAAGATAAGGAATGCACAATGCTCAACCAAGAAGACATGATAAAACAGCTCTTGTTGGAAGGCTGTACCCAACTTGCTTCAACGGCAATGGTCTCGATTTGTCGTGCTATTTATAAAAAAATGACAGAGCTACCGGAGTACAACCCAGAGGAATTTAAGCGGTATGAAACACTTGTTCGGCTATATAGGACAGAATTATGCCGACCATCTGTGCCTATTGAATGGGCCATTGAAGGGCGTCGACCGTTGCATACAACTGATTTAAGCGGTCTCATTCATAGATTTTCAGAGCAAACATGTGAATTACATATTTCTGATGTGCCCATCTGCGAAAGCGTGAAGGGGATGTTAACGACTATTACGGCCTTGATGTCTTCATTGTCTCATCGAACGGTAGGAAAAATTCAAGCCCACAGTATAGAGGGATTGTTCTTTGCTGAGTTGGCTTGCCTATTGGCTGAAAAACTACCTTCATTGTCTTACAGCGATCCTAAAACGCTGCTTGAACTTAAGAAAATAGAAAGCTTTTGTCAAAACGTACATGATTTCGTCTTGATTCCGGATAGGGATATTATGGGTGTGACGCCTCATCCTCGAAATAATCCTATTGCAGCATTGAAGGATATCATGAGTAATTTAAAAGGAACCATTGAAAGAACAACCGCGCTGATTCAAGCTACGACGTTAAATCAACATCTTGAAAAACTGGATAATACACTTACCGCCATGGCAGCCCAAAGCTTTCATACACTGTATTTGTTCACTGCGGCAGTGTTTCATCATGAATCCATTCTACCCGTTCCCTTGTTTTTAGACATAGAGCAAACGCATAACAGAAAAATGACCCGTTTCAAAGCGCAACGATTGGCTAGGTGGTTAGAGGCAACGCTTCGAGCAGTAAGCGTTGTGGACAATAGTTTTTCGAGTAATCATGACATTGAGGTGACCTTAGAAATGGCCAATCATCATCTTGATGGTGAGTGCCCATCAGATAGTAACGCTCATTTACCTGAGGAGTTACGTGACTCTAGGCACGCGCATTGGGGACATTGGGGGTATTCAGTCAACGATAGAGCAAGAGAGGAAATTGAGGGACGCTTAACCGATACCAGGGATGCCTATAGAAATATATTAAAAATATATCATTTGCGTCAGATGGTATCCCATATACGAAAAGTAGCACCTGTCTCTGGGGAGTCCTGGTTATATGGTGATAGAACAGGTCTTGCGATGATTAATATCTTGATGTTGGCAACAGAAGAATTAAGCGGTTTATTAAGTCGGTCCTTGACCACTGTTTATAGTGCGCATCATGATATTTTTGAAATGTTAAGACAAGGGAATGGTATTCAAGCCACTGACCCGGCGTATAGTGCCCATACGAAGGCAATCACGCAATTTAAAGCATTTGAGTCGCATTCGCAGGAAGTTCCCGCCACGCTTCGCGCCATTAAAGCACAGTGTGATTCATTTGAGTCTCGCGCAGCAGGGATTGCAGAGTCTAAACGGAAGTTGTTGCAAGAGCTGGTGACTTATTTAGAGCTTGAAGGAAAAACCGATCTTCCTGAGTATGAGACATTACGTGCTGCACTCCATGATGCGACACCCTTACCGAAGCCTATTGCGACCGCGCCTGGTAGCGCACCTAGATTGCCCTTACCTGTTAGTAGTGGCATTAGGACTGCTCTAGATCGAGTTTGTCAGATGTATTTGACAGCGAGCATCCGCGAGTTAGACTTGAGTGCTTGTCATCTAGGGGAACTCAGCAGAGAAGAACTTACCCCCATTTTACTGCAATTTAAGCTGATCCCAGACAGGGTAACGCATCTGCGATTAAGTCATAATGGCTTTCATACGACGACTAGGACAGGGAAAATAGCGCTAAGTGTATTTGGCGAGGCATTATCCACCATTCCTTCTTCGATAAAGAGTTTGGATTTACAAGGTAATGGATTTGAGAAGTTTACCGAGGGTGAGCTTAAAAAATTGCTTGGGAGATGTCCAAAAACTGCAAAATCGGTCTCTTTGGTTGCAGGGCAATCTATGAGCATTCAAGATCAGCTAGAACGCGTTCGCTGGCCAGAAAGTTATTATGCGTTGACCCTTAAGGCAAGAGGTCTGCATGACGTGTTGGCGGGTATTGTAGCGATTTTATCGGATTATACTAAAGATGATAATACATTAAAGCGGATTGTTATGTTGCATTGGTGCCGACATCATGTTGTTAAAGTTCAAGAGCTCGTTAAGAAGATTGGCACGACGATACGCACGCCAGACGAAGCAATAGCAGCCCTTCATGCGATTAGAGATAAACGTCATAGCGGCTCTCTGGTTCGACGATTGACGTTTATTGAGCAGATGAAACGGGACTATCCTCCAGTACTAGCTCGAGGAGAAGAGCCCGGCGTGGAGTTACCCAGGATGCCGGCGGTGCACTGAGACATAGGAGTAAGGATATGCCAACTCATTATGAAACACTGGGTGTAAGCCGATGGGCGAAAACAAGAGCGATTACTCGGGCTTACCATGCGCTATCTTTGGTTTGTCATCCAGATAAGCCAGGTGGCTCAACGGTGCGTTTTCAGGCAATTCAAACAGCCTATGAAGTATTAAACGATGCAGACAAACGGGCGGCTTATGATAATGCAAATAGCCTCGCGCCTTTAAACAGCCCCTTTATGCGTTACACGGAGGAAGGGCTGCCTTTTACGTTACCAGCGCAATTAAATGAGTTGAATCATTATGAGTACTATAATCAATTGTTTGATCTGCGGGGCGATGATCGCATAGCGCCAGGGCGGGTGCCTAATAGCGACGAGCTTAGTGATAAGGCGGAGTATGTTCAAGATACGATTGTAAACCAAATGCATGCGCTACCTGCCTGGGATTGGGGCCGTTATCGGGTTCTTAAAGCGCATTTGGATAAACTACATCATTTGCGGAGAGATATCCTTAATGGCATTCTTTCTAGTTTGGTTGATACGCGGATATATAATCTCTCTCTTGGGCATTTTACCTCTGAAGAAGATGGCTCATTTGTTCAAGCGCTAGGGGGCCTTTCTGTTCTTCAAGCTGCGGTAAAGGAAGATCCCTATCTATTTTTTTCGACCGAAAGTTTTTCTTTGTATGAAGCCGGTATTTTAAATCCAAGAAATTTTAAAATCATCCTGCAGGCACCTATTAGTTTTGGAGTTCGATTATCCCATTTGCATCGTGCGCATTTGTTAACACAAGAAAACTTTGATTTTTTATTAAAACATATTACGTTCTCTTCTGAACTACGTTCACTCATTTATATGCTGAAAGCGGGTCGTCTTGACAATGCTACAGATGGAATGAGGCGGCTTGAGAAGGCCAACTTATTAACACAAAAGAACTTCGAGCATATGGTTCATGTGGAGTCACGTGCGGGAGATGTGGCGGGTTCATTGATAGCCCTCCAAGCATTCAATCTTCACACGGATGAAACGGAGCATACAGCTGTTCATCTTATTACCTGTGATAATTTGGGTGAGCATTTAAAAAAAATACGTAAAGAACTCAAGGATGAAGAGGTGGCGGCATTACATTGGACGCCGCCTGCCCCTTGGGAAGCAGTGGGAAAACATTTAAACCAATTGTTTGCACATGGTCTTTATGTGTTATCGGAAAACCAAACCCAGGGCGAAGCAGCGATGTTATTGGCGTTGGCGTTAAAATCGGATTTATATCAATTCACTCAGTTGACAGAGACAGAGCAGGACGTACAGAAAGAGACATTCAAGCACGGGTTTATAACGACACTTCACGCTCAAGATGCGCTCATGAACGTTCATCGAGCGCAGTGGAAAGTGTTGGTGGCAAATGTATTGATAGCTCTCACTGGTGTCGGGCTGTTTGCTTTAGGTGTAAACTATTTGCTAACCAAACATTGTTTTTTTGCGAAAACAACACGCGAACAATATCTCGATAGGATAGAGGCGGCGCCTTGTTTACAGTGAGAGAGGTGCTCACCATTTGTCTTACAACCAATCCATAGTCCTGAGAAACGCAGAGGCTGTCAGAATTGTTTTTTATTTTACACAATGACTGTTGACAAGACTTTCAACATTGTCAACATACTGTTCACGATTTGTTTTCGCAAAAAAACAATGTTTGGTTAGCAAATAGTTTACACCTAAAGCAAATAACCCAATGCCTGAAAGGGCAATGAGAATATTTGTCATCAGTACTTTCCAATGGTCGCGGTG
>CAMBHM010000134.1 GCA_945867185.1 Legionella genomosp. 1 | reverse complement strand
ACTATGCCTGTTACGCCCTTGACCAAGACAATTTGACGCGTCTTGAACAACTGATAGCGTCATCTACAGACAATGAAGTCTCATTGTCTGACGCAATAGAAGGCATCCTCTCTGCCGAGACAATCATCCAGTGCAATAAAAAATCGCTCCAAAAAGGCATGGTCATCCGTGTGAAACGCGGCGAATGCTTCCCAGTAGATGGGATCATCCTCCATGGCAACACCCGAGTGGATGCCTCGATTGTCACGGGAGAGCCGCAACAATCGAAACAACTCCGCAGCCCTGTTCATGCGGGTTCCATTAACCTTGGTCAAGAGGTTGTGCTTTATGCCACTGAAAATAGTTATAACAGCACAGTCAATCAATTACTTTTTCGCGCCAATCGAGCTCCAAAGACGACAGAGACTTCAAATCCAAACCGTCAGTTTCTCTATGCTTATACAGCACTTATCGTGGTAGGATTGATCGCTTCCCTCGCCATTCCCTTTGGATTAGGCCTTTTTACCATACCCTTGTTGTTGCAAAATCTCACGGGGATTTTATTTGCCATTTGTCCTTGTACTTTCGCGATTGCAGATCAACTGCCCAATTTACTGAGTATGTATCAACGCCATCAACAAGGAATCTTCCTACGCAAACAAGCGTTAATGGGATCCAATGAGGATATGGATACGATCATCTTCGATAAAACAGGCACCTTGACCACAGGCGAAAGCCAAGTAGAATCCAGTCAGGGCATAACCTCAGCCTTATGGCAACGGATTTGTCTCCTTGAGAAACGATATGGAGCTGAGCACCCTATTGCAAAAGCAATCCAACGTTATGGTGAAACCGAATGTATTCCACAAAGCCTTTTCCAAGACATCAGCGACGTATCCATCGATCACGCCCATCGCGGACTGTCCGCCAAGGTCCAAGGAAAACAGCTACACATCGGGAATAGTACTTATCTTCAAGAAGCAGGCATAGCTTTGCCATCAGAGATTGCTTCTTCAATTCAGAAAAAAATAGAAAAAGGCTACACTGCCGTGTATGTTTCTGAAAATTTTGTTTACCAAGGGATTGTCTTCATCCAACATGAAGCGCGGAAAAACATACAAGAGACCCTTGCTCGCCTAAAGAATGCAGGCAAGAGATTGATCATGCTCACTGGTGATACGTTGGCGTCCGCCAACGGATTTAACCAACAAAATGGATGCTTTTTTGATCCGGAGGCTATCCATGCTAATAAAAATCCACATGAAAAAGAACTGTTTTTAGCAACCCTCATGAGTGCAGCTGGCACCAAGCAAAAAAAAATTTGGTTTATTGGTGATGGATTAAACGATGCGCCTTGTGCCCGACTGGTAACGGAGAAAGGGGGCATCAGTGCTGCCATCACCTCTCATGATAAAGCTGCTTTTTTTACTGATCTCAGTTTAAATGGATCGCTTGACTATTTGTTTGTCCATCTAAGGCTTAATCAATTTCTGAAAAAAAACCTACGCGAGAATCAGGCCTTATTAGTCTTTGGTGCCCTGGCCTTTTTAATCTTCACGATTGGATTTTCCATCATGGGGATCGCCCTCTCCCCCCTTATTCCAGTGATGCTCATGGTCTCTACCACCCTATTGATCTTATTTAATTCGTACCGGGTAACACTCTCTGTCAACAATGCATTCGACAAACAACCCTCCTTCGTTACTCAGTGGCTAGCCTCCAAAGCCTCCATTGGGGGGCTCGTTTTAGCATGCATCCTGATCATGGCAGGCCTGTTCATTTCAGCGATAGCAACCGGCGGCCTACTGCCCACCATTCTTTTCACAGCGGGTACTGCGATAACCATCAGTAGTTTCTGTATACTGACCTCAAAAGCTTTCTTTGGACAATTTACTGTAAAAAAGGGTGCGGATGTAACTGATCACCGAGGTTCAGTGATGACGTCCTGTGCTGTAGGTTTGGCCTTGACCCAACCTATCCAAGGCTCAGCGTCACGAGAGGGGAGCATCCTGGACTCCGCGGTCAGGACCCATGGCATCGCTGGAATAATAGAATCCGAACCGTTACGCGCGGATTCACAAATAGAGCCTATTACTTATAGTTCAGCGATGTAGGAATCAACGATTGCCTTGACACATGCATGGCCTCCAATATCTTTGTGAGCGCTGCAAGACCCATCCGATCTGCCGATTGGGGTTTTACAAACTGTATGATCAAATCCTTCAATTGGCTTCCTTCAAAACTCTTGAATACAGGAAGAGTAAAGTCATAAGTTTCACCATGATGCCGATCTGTTAAGTAATCAAAGGGACACCCGGTCAGGTATTGGTATAGATTTTTTCCAAGCATATAGGAGTGAAACTTCCCGACCGACAAATTTTCACGCCGATGGCTAGCCATCTCTGGTGGGTTCATTGGTGAAGTTAGTATCAACCTACACCAGTTTTTCGATAGATCCTTAGCATAGAAACGATGTCGCCAGAAAAAAATGCCATCTGTTCTTTCTGCAAAAACAAGTGATTTTGTATCAGCAATTCGTACGACACCATCCTCGCTCACTAACCAATTGGAGTTCTTCATGTCTGGAAAAAGACAGCTCGCAGATTTAATATCAGAGAGGATCCGGGCCATTTGGCTATAAATATTCAGTGCGGAGGTTATCCTTTCATCATCCGTTGCAAGCTGGCCTGCATGCGTTTCAAGATCTTTCCCCTCACAAAACTCCGTCAACATCAAACTACCTGTTGTCTTGATTCGTGGCCACGATTGAATAAAGTAAGTGCCTTGTCGCTCAGCAAAAATTCGTGTAAACGTCTCTTGCAAACCCTTTTTCCTCAAGTGGGCTTCAACTGACAGGGGCATACCCAATCGATTATCAATTTTTAATACAAAACGTGATCCATCATTCTTCTTAGTGATCTTGAAATTTTTCGAATTAATACCGCCTAAAAACTCAATGGTATGGCTCGCTAGAAGCGTTCGAAAGACCATGTAGTCTCGATCGCTACGCTGATATAGGCCTCTATACTCGTCCTTATTCCAATGACTACCGACTGACAGAATGGACAACAGGGATATTACTTTCTGAGGAGACATGTTCAGAAGAAAGTCTGCAAAGGGCTGTGCAGGAGAAGCACGTGAAGCCTCATAGTCTGGTTCAAGCCCCCCTAACGATCGTAACCCCAATTGGCTACAGGATTTTTTTAAATTCAGAAACAATAGTGTGTGCATAGCATTTTGATACTCAGGAAATCTCGAGATGAGCGTAGTAGGGTATTTATAGCCCACATTTTTCCACAGGACATAAATCGCCTGCAACTTCAGTTTTTTTAGAGTTGGGCGGGCTTCAAGATTGTATACGTCAATCAATTGATTTAATGCTTTAAGATCCGAATTGTAGTCTTGAATGAATCGCCTTTCCTCATCACTATGCATTCTGCCGAGTGGGGGACGAATAATACCGGTTAGTCGCTCCATACTGCTTTGTTCTCATGGTTCTATCACTTAATATTGACGCCTGAGTGTATATTATTTA
Source organism: Legionella genomosp. 1 (assembly GCA_945867185.1). GTDB lineage: Bacteria > Pseudomonadota > Gammaproteobacteria > Legionellales > Legionellaceae > CAMBHM01. Next base: position 1,188 of record CAMBHM010000134.1, on the reverse strand, counting down.
TTCGCGATTGTAAACAAATGAGCTGATTTGAGTGGATCTGCATTGAACTTTTCTAGCGGGAACTCCTGCCTCATGAGTCGCTTGCGGCCCCAAATCCTTCAAAGGCATAAGGATTGAGGATTTGTCTATGCCAAAACAAATTTCTCTCAACAAGACTTACACTCGCTGCATCGCATACCTCAGACCATTGCGCAGTGATTGTGTTCACTTGATGCAGAATGATAGCAACAGCTTCCTCTTCTGACAAAAGAAAATGGTGGGCTACTGAGAGACAAGTAATAAGGCGACTCGATCGGTCCTGCTCTGTGATAAGCATTGCTTGTGAAGCCAGTTGCCCTGATCGGTTTTGCGGGCAAAGATCGTAGGCGGGTGTCAGTGATAATGTTTTACCATTCCAAAATGCCGCATGATTTCGAGCATGATCATCCGTATTGCCAATCAATATATTAAACACCAGTCGAGAGAATAACTCTTTAAGCGTTTGAGGCGCCTCTTCAAATTGATATCGGATGATTTCAGCCAATTTTTCATAGCTTGCGTACCTGGCCATCATTTCATCTAGCTCAAACAAGGTTAATGCTGATAACAAGCCCCTTCTCTGCCAACCATTGATCGACTGCAGTCGATCAAAACGTTCAATCAATAAGACATCTTTGTTTGAAGCTTGAACCAATTGAACGGGCGCAACGTTTAATCCTACAAGCATGGCAAGACGCATTGCAATCCATTCAAGCTTCACAATGCTATACACATCCGTTGATGAAGAAAATTTTGCGATATATTTTTTATTTTCATATTCAATCATGGCTTTAGGTCGAGCACCACCTATAGAGCTTCCATGGTAAAGCGCCCAATCAAGTTCCGGAGTTATCGGGATCCCTTGTTCTACCCGATTTGCTGAGTCAAGCAACTCACTCAAGTGCGCATCCGTTGTTTCTCGTGGTTCGTAAATTGTTCCAGAACGCTGAAAATCAAGGGCGCCAATTCTGTCAGAACCTGATTCGAGCAGATAGGTTAGTTCATTTAATAGGCTGGTATCGATCTTAGCACTTCGATATCCAAATTTTTTATTTAGAATGACACGTCTTCCCCAGGCATCAGGGGATCCATCACGAAGACAATTAGGCATGATCAACCCACGAAGGGGATTAATAAAACCTGATCTCAGTGGCAACTCTCTCTGAGAAA
>CAMBHM010000133.1 GCA_945867185.1 Legionella genomosp. 1 | reverse complement strand
CGTCTATGTACTGGGTTAAGGGATAGCTCCATAACGCTACGCGCCGTTTTGTTACTTGATAAAGAATCAACTAATTCCATGGTTGCGTCTCGACGTGAAGGAAAAAATTGATAAATCTGCTCGCGGAAATTTTTTAAAACAGGTAAAATTATATTCAGCATAAAACAGCATCCGTACTTCATTCTTTTTCTTGTCGGAAAAAATTCGCATTGTACCGTTGTTTTATGTGCCGAATAAACCCACTTCAACTATTCTATTGCTCGATCTATAAATGAAGAATGTTTTGACTTGGAATTAATTTTGAACAAAACCGCATGAGGCTCTTTTCATGCGGTTTTGTCCAGACTCCAAAATTAAAAACAAGGACCTTTATTTTTTAAAACCCCTTTTATACTTCAGAGAAATACGTTATAAACTCCCTACTCTTTTTACTTTTAAAAAGGGATTCATGGCAGTCGTTTTACCAGGTCAGCCGTAGCGAGCGTATTTGATATTATTTTTTTCAAGGAGCGAAAAAATGAATAGCAAAGTGTTTTCACAGCGGTTTAACCGAGAATTGTCTTCCTTAGGCTTACCAGACGATCTCACTGAAAAAACAAAAGCCGTCTCCAAAGTTTTTGGGGTGAGCCGTCATATGGCCAATGCCTTTATATTCGGCAATATGCTACCCCCTGATGAGCAACTGGATAAAATCGCTGAGATTTTAGAAGTTTGCCCACAATGGTTGGGTGGAAAAACAGACAGAAAAAAAGCGTATCCTGGTCGAGAAACAGTGGAGGACGTGTAGTCTTCCACTGAATACGCTATACTCTACCCTTCTCTTACTGTAGGTCATGCTCTACCATGGAATGCCTAAGTTATTGTATTGCGAATAGTATTGATCTCACTCGCTTAGACAATCACTACAAAACAACGCTTGTAGGATACGTCTCCGTCAAATCACGTGATATCTTAAAATTAAGCCCTTGCGACTCGAACAGCACGTTGGTTTTTGTTTTTAAAAATGGCACCGTGGTTTCTTGGGATGTCAAACGTCACCAGATGGGTGCCTACCTCGACACCATCCGCTTATTTGCTGACAAACCCATTTCTTTCCGAGTTCGAGATGAGTTTAATTATCAATTTGGTGAGAAAACATCCATTGAGCCCCATGATTTTTTTGATGTCGATTGTTTGTGTATCGATTCCGACAGTGACGAACTGAAGTTAAGTCTTTCTTATGGGTTCTCACAGTCAGTCAAACTTCAATATTTTGAGACCATTCTAGAATCCCTGATTGAGAAATACACGCCACTCATCCGTAGCTTATCCCATAAAGGCGACATGGCTGTTACTCGCAACCAAATCCGTCATGTTATTGGTGAAATTTTGGGAGCTAAAAGCGAGATGAATCTTATCAGTAACTTTCTTTATCACCCCAAATATTTTTGGCAACACCCCACCCTCGAAGAGCATTACATCATGCTTGAACGATATCTACACATCCAACGACGCGTCAATGCCATCAACCATCGATTGAATACACTCAATGAAATTTTTGACATGTTTAACGGCTATCTAGAAAATCGACACTCGCATAGTTTGGAAATCATCATCATCGCTTTGATCACCATTGAAATTGTCTTCAATGTGTTTAGTTTTCATTTCTAGGGTCACCTTGCAAGCCACCCCCTATTACGGGTAGGATCTTCTTTTGATCGCAACCAGGGATTCTGTACATGATACCTCTGCCAAAAACGCCCATTAAAACAGAAATTGTGGCAGGGATCACAACCTTTTTGACCATGGCCTATATTGCCTTCGTCAACCCCACCATCTTACATGACGCCGGCATGGACCAAGGCGCTGTCTTTACTGCAACCTGCTTGGTTACCGCCTTTGCTTGTCTACTGACTGGCGTCATGGCCAACACACCCATTGGCGTTGCCCCAGGCATGGCCTTGAATATTTACTTCTCTTATAGTGTCGTCCAAGGGCTTGGTGTCGACTGGCAACATGCACTCGCCATGGTGTTCCTATCTGGGGTATTATTTTTTATTGTGAGCTTAACCAGCTTACGACGTTTACTGATTGAAGCCATCCCGCATAATTTACAAATTGCCATTCTCATCGGCATCAGTCTGTTAATCGCTTTAATCGCCATGCAATCTAATCAGTTGATCGTCAGCGGCAACCATACACTCATGCATTTAGGCGATCTCGCGCGACCTCAAAGTCTGTTGTTTTTCTTAGGCTTCGTGATCATTTTAACGCTGGATTATTATCGCGTTCCGGCTGCCATTATCATTGGCATCCTCTCCATCAGCTTCATCAGTTTATTGATAGGACTCACTCCTTGGAAAGGGCTTGTATCGATGCCTCCCTCTATCAAACCTACTTTTTTACAGCTGGATTTTTCAGGACTAACCAACATCACTGCCATCAAAGCCACCTTTACCTTCTTTCTCATCGCAGTCTTTGATGCCTCTGGTACATTGATAGGACTACTGAATCAATCCGTATTTAGAGATCAACCCAATTACACTCAGCGTCTCAGTAAAAGCTTGACTGCCGATGCCGCTGCCTCAGCCCTTGCGGGATTATTGGGCTCTGCCAGCACCTCTCCTTTTATTGAGTCAGCAGCAGGCATACAGGCAGGCGGGCGCACAGGACTCACCGCAGTCGTTGTGTCCATGGGGTTTGTCTTGATGTTGTTTTTCTTCCCCCTTGCACAAGCCATTCCCAATTTTGCAGTGGGTCCTGCTCTGTTGTATGTCGCTTGCTGCATGATGAAGCACTTGGGCGAATTGAAGCTGGCAGATATCACCGAAACGGCCCCCTGCATGCTCACCATTATGATGATTCCATTTACTTCTTCCATTGCAGACGGCATTGGTGCCGGCATTCTTTTTTATACCCTGTTAAAGCTCCTCGCTCGCCAAAGTGTGAATCCGTTAATGCTGATCTTAAGCGGGGTGTTTGTAGTGTTCTTCCTCATCAGTTAGGAACCGCGCATGACAAACCGATCAATCCTTCTTTGCTACACCCTCTTGGCTTACTTCTTCTTTTTATTGTGGGTGGCCCCCATGAACTTACTCACCTTTGATACCTATTATTATTGGGAGTGGAGTCGACATCTTGCGCTATCCTATTATGATGGCTCTCCAATGATTGCTTATCTCATCAAATGCTCAACCTGGTTATTTGGAGACACCTTATTTGCGTTGAGTGTTGTCGGCATTACCTCTCAAGGCCTTACTTGTGCCATTCTCTATAAAACGGCGCGATTATTTCTAACACAGGAAGCAAGTTTGCTTGCCATGTCTTTATGGCTTTTCTCCCCCTTGGTGACGATTGATGTCTTGAAGCAAACAACCTACGACACCCCTTTGGCGCTCTTTTGGGCGCTGACCCTTTACTTCACTGCTCGATATATTACCTTCAAAACGCCACGCAATCTCTATGGGATCGGTCTCGCCATTGGGCTCATGATGCTTTCTAAATACACAGGTGCCGTACTGATATTGGCTTTACTCCTGTTCTTGCTTACCCCCCCTTATCGATTTCTTCTCAAAACACGTCCGTTTTATGCTCTGTTTCTAATCAGTCTCGTCCTATTTAGTCCGGTTATTATTTGGAATTATCAGCACGACTGGCAGTCTTTTCTCTATCAATTAACCACACATCAACTTACAAAGACCTCAAACCCGCTGTGGAATATGCTCACATCGTTTATATGTATTCTGTTGCCTTCCCTCAATTTTATGCTCATTCCGCCCCTTTTATGTTGGCTAAAAAAACCGCGCGCAGGCTATTTTTCCCTGAAAATCACCGACTCCACAGAAAAAAAATTAGTATCCTTATGTCGACTCATTGGGACTGTCTTTCTCTGTTTTTATTTGATCTCTGCCAGTCAAGCAGCTATAAAAAGCTGCTGGCTCACACCGTATTTACTCACAAGCGCTCTCTTAGCAGGATATTGTGCGGATGCCTTTCATCGTCAGAGATCGCTCACCCTGCTCCTTGGGTTTTATATCCTTGTCAGTGTCTGTATTCTCATCAACAACACGCTTCGCTTTCACCTCACCACCCCAAAAAAGCTCATCGAATATCAATTGATCCAAGCATTTAATGTCTCCCACCCCACCCCCCCCAAAATGGTAATAGCACCTGGTTGGTTTGAGGCCCGAATGCTGTTTTTTCTAAACGATCATCCTGCCGTCTATACCATGGCCTGTGGATCACAAGAAAATCAATATGCCTTATGGAGCGCACCGATTGTTAAACAAATAAAAGCAAAGCTAATCAAATCAGTGCTGTATATCGATCCTTACGATAGAGTTTCTTGTATAAAACCTTATTTTGATAAATGTACCCCATTGGTAACGCCTACGATTTTTTATAAAAAAACACCCTATCATCTCTTTGTATATACCTGCACCAATGGGACATAATGGATAAAACACTGACACATCAACTGACTCCACAACAACTAGCTGATCTCAATGCGTTGCTGCTCGCTTGTCAGGGGACCGATGGCAACACCATTGCCGTCTACAAACCCTTATTAACCCAACCACGATTGACGCCTTGCACCCTCCTGTATGATCACACACAGCTTATCGGATTTGTGACGCCGTTCTTCTTCGAAGAGGACACCTCTGAAATTGCTTTGATGGTAGCACCCTCCCACCGACAACAGGGCCTAGGAACTTCTTTGCTCAAA